>JALSJD010000082.1 GCA_026989535.1 Cyclobacteriaceae bacterium | reverse complement strand
ACCATTGCACGAGGTAATATAGAACTGCTTCCTGTTTCGGGTGGCGAAGTTTATAAAGTTGGCGGTGTAACTTCAATAGCTGCAAGTGCAACTGTGATGCAATAGATAAAATGCGACAATTAAAGGTGAAAAAAGCAGGGTTATATGCCCTGCTTTTTTTGTTATCCGCTTATTTTATAGGGGTTCAATTTCAGAACAACTGACCCAAGAACATCATCTACGGATATAATTCACTGGTTATTAGCGTTGTAGTAAAAAACAATAAATTTGCAATAGGATTTAAGAATGATACCAACATGCCACAAACACGCCTTCCCTTTTTTTCAGAAGATATAGCATTAATTAACCAACATATTGGAGTTCAAAAAGTATCAGGTAAAGTATTCTATTTTAATGGATCGATGCCTGTTTTTCAACATTTAGAGAGCGACTATTCAAGTTTTCGATTGTTTACTAGCCAACATTGTAGTAAATGGCAATGTTAAACAATCTGAGGTTGTTAGGGCCTTTTAAGGTTAGTAAAATCAGTGTTAAACGATGGGTTAAAAAGTACCGAGAAGAAGGAGCTAAGTCTTTTTTTTGTCTCAGCAATAACGCAAACCTCGTGTATTAACAAGGGATGTAATCTTAGCTCTTGAAGCTCATTTAAGGTCAGGCAAGAGTCTTTCAGATACCTGTAACTTACTAAAGTTAAAAAAAGACACTGTAAAAAAGGCTATGGTGCATTCACACATTCTCATTCACAAATAGGTTCAGTTACTAAATATATTCTGAACCAGAAAAAACACCATCAGAAAAAAACATTCAAAGAAGAATATATTGAAATGCTTACTAAATTTGAAATAGTTTATAAGAATGAATATGTATTCAACTTTTTTAATGATGTAAGTGGTTTTGAACAATAGCACGGTGCGCTGCACCTTCAAAATTCGGAGGTTTAATTTTTTATAAATATATTAGGTACGCTGTACCCTTAACTTACTTTGATTATGAGAAATCAAAAAGAACTACCCCACCAAAGAGCCATTGGGGTATTAATAGGTGTTTGGTATGCAAACAAAATTATTCCGAGCCAAGGGTGGTCGAAAAATTAAACCAAATGGGCTATCGCCCTGCGATTAAAAATAAAGAGGGTGTGATTAAAAATGAATTAATAGGGGTTTCCTGCCTTTGCAGGAATTGTAGAGGGAGTTTTGCGTAACAGCAACTACCGTTTAAGAAACTTATAGGTTTCACTAAATCCTGTTGAGGCATCTTTAATCGCTACTAAATAATAACCAGCTGGCAGGTTTTTTACATCAACTTTAAATTCATTGGCACTCATCTTTTCGGTAAAAACCTCCAATTTATTGCCAATAATAGAATGAATAACAATTTGAGGATTTACCAAATTAGATTCAACTATGGTAACTTTTAAAAAGTTAATACTTGGATTTGGATAGATTTGAATCTTGTTCTCAATTTTTAAATCGTTCGAAGAAAATGCAGGGTATTCACTATCATTTTGACCATAAACTGTAACTCCTATGAGCATAAGTAAAGTAGATAGAAGTATGGTTTTTAGAGCTTTCATTTTCTTTTATTACTGTTTGGACAATAATTGAGCCAAATAGTTTAAATCATCTATGCAAATAACGTGCATTTTTTAAAAAGGTTTTAATTTAATGAAATAAAAGCGGAAGAAATTCGTTCGGTGATGTCGGAAGCTATTAAAGAATGCTCTCCAAGCTCTGATGAGGCTATATCTCCTGCACTGCCGTGCAAATATACGCCCAACCGAGCAGCATCAAACGGATTATAGCCTTGGGCTAATAAACTTGTAATAATTCCTGTAAGTACATCTCCACTACCTGCCGTAGCCATACCAGGGTTACCCGTTGAGTTAAACCAAACTGTGCCATCCACATTAGCAATAGAAGTATGTGCTCCTTTTAAAACAATTATCAGCTTATGTTCAACTGAAAAAGTTTTTTGTTTTTTAACTCTTTCTAGGCTGTTAGCAGAACTACCAACCAACCTGTTAAACTCGCCCACATGTGGTGTAAGCACACTCCCTTTGGGTACAAGTTCGATTAGTTCAGGGTTTTGAGAAATTAGGTTTAGCGCATCTGCATCTAATACTAATGGTTTTTTGCAGGCTTTAATTAAGGCTAATAATAAACTTAATGTTTCCAAATTTGTGCCAATGCCAGGGCCTATGCCTAAAGCTGAATAAGTTGAAATATCTATTTCTAAATTGGTAAGGTGCTTTTTCCCACTGGTTAAACACATCACTTCCGGTATTGCCGTTTGCATAATATCATACCCGCAAGTTGGCAATAATGACGTAACAAGTCCTGCCCCCGCCCTTAGGCAAGCTTTAGAAGCCAGCATATTTGCTCCAATTTTACCAAAACTACCTCCTATTATTAAAGCATGACCAAAGTTGCCTTTATACGAAAATTTTAACCGGGGCTTAACTAAATACCCAGCCTCCCTTTTGGTAAGGTAATGATACCTTGTTTTTTGCGATTTAATAAACGTAGTATCCAGCCCGATATCTACTAAGTTCCATTGCCCAACATAGGCATCATTTTCCGGCATCATAAAAGCCAGCTTGGGCAACTGAAAACTGATGGTGAATGTTGGTTTAATAATGCTTCCTTCCATCGGAGTGCCGTCTGGGCTTAAGCCAGAAGCAATATCTATCGAAATAATCTCTTTTCCTGACCCATTAATTTTATCAATAAGTACGGCCAACTCCCCTGTAATGGGGCGTGTAATACCCGAACCAAAGATTCCATCAATAATTACATCACAGTTAACCTCAATTTGCGTTAGCAAATGTATGCCCGAAGGCAGTCGTTTTAAATTATGCCTGTAATCCTCCGTTTCTTGGCTTTGAGGAGAAGCTAAAAACACCTGCACTTGGTAATTTTTTTTATGAAGTAACCTAGCTATGGCTAGGGCATCTCCTCCATTATTTCCTGTGCCTGCAATAATTAAAACTCGTTTATTATTATTAAATTTTTGTGTAAACCAATCCACAAAAGCCTGCGAAGCTCGCTCCATTAAATCAACAGACTTTATGGGTTCATTGGCTATCGTGTAAGCATCTGCTTTTCTGGTTTGTTCGGTCGATAGAATTTGCATGACGGGTTTTTTCTGTTACTTAGCCGATATTATGCACAAAAATGCACGTCATTGCGAGAGTGGAATCCGACCAGTTGGCGGATCAGCGTAGGAAGATGACAGAAAATATGTCCTGTCCCGTCCTTAAAAATGGAGACCCCGCAACAAGTGCGGGGAAACGTTCTTTTTATGTACTTTGCCGGATCTGTTCCGGGGCACCCTTTTTAATCTGTCAATGGTAGCGCAGCTTCTCCTTCGTAGTTTAACTACGGAGAAGGAGCGTGGCAATCTGCATTTTTGCATTGTAAGTGGGGATTGCCTGCCTTGCCAGCAGGCAGGCTTCGGTCGTTCCTCCCTCGCAATTTACGGTCTTAATTTTGTCTTGCATAACATCAGTGCTTAAATTTAGCCACTATTTTGTAATTTTTAAAGCCTCCTATTTCTCTTCCTCCAAGTAAATTAAGTTCAATCCAGGTTCTTATCCTGTATTTGAGCTTTTCGTGTTTGTATAACGACCTCCCTTTTAGTGCTTTGCCTGAATATTGCAATTCTTTGCTCCAGTTAATTTTTGCAATTTTTTCTTGCATTACTACCGGATGGGTTTTAGTAAACTTGGGTACTTTGTTTAGGGGGCCATAGTCAAAATCAACTATTTCGGTTTCCGTTTTTGTTCCATTCCATGTTTTAACCATCCTGTCTTGCTTGGTGGACATCGTATAGGGCGGACGCACCCAGCCATAATGATAAATTTCGGCTGTAATAAGAGCTACATTAAGCTTGCGTGCCACTTTTTTTGATTGATAAAATGTGGTTGTGGGCTCAAATTGAGAATAAAATCGAAAGGATTGGGCATCACGCCAAGAATGAATTTCCGGTAAATTTCTAATAATCCTTATTTCTTTGGGATACCAACCATGGTGGGTAAAACAATGGCTATAATCGCCCCAAAAATGCCTGTAATTAAATAATAATCCTTCAACTTTGGGGTTGTTTAAAAAGTGTTTGCACGCATTTTTTATAGTGGGCAAATATTTTTCGTGTACTACTTCATCCACTTGCAGGTAAAAAAGCCAATCGCCCGTGCATTCTTTTTTGGCTACATCGGATAAGTAGGCGTATAATGTGTTTTGTTTAAACCTTTCTGGCTCCCACTTAGCGTCAATAATTTTTATCTTAGTACTATTAATAGATTTAATAACCTGTAAAGTATTGTCATCTTCGTCTCCCTTAATGTAGGCAATTACAAATTCATCTACCAAATCTAAAATGGAAAGAATGGATTCTTTTAATGGATAAGCCAGTTTGGTGGCATTTCTTACAAAAGTGTAACCGCTAATTAGCATGGGTTGTATTTAATGGATTTGCTGTTTAGTATTACTTAATAATAATGATAAAAGGGTATAATGCCATAATGATTGAATGCTTAATTTAGGTTTAATCATTTACAAATTGCTTTTTGCCATAATCCCACCGCTCAAACATTACAACAAAATCATCAAAAGCAGTTTTATTATTTTTAGTTTGTAAATATCTATGTGTGTCTTGCTTAGGGGGTGTCCAAGCCGATGGTGCATCTCCGTAAAATAAACCAATGGTTGGTATTTTAGCCGCAACTGCGAGATGCTTATTCCCCCCGTCATTGCCTACATACATTATACACCGCTCAAAAATAGCTCTCACTTGGGCAATGCTCGGAATATCATACTCTATTAAACAATGTTTGGGTTGGTTAATTTTATTATACACGTTGCCAGCCATTTCTTTTTCTCCTGGGCCATAAACAAAATAAAGAAAGTACCCCTTTTTAATTAAGAAATTGCCAATTTTTACAAGTAAGCTTATAGGTACTTGTGCGCCTGCTCTTTCTGATTGGGCACAAAATACAATCGTGTTGTTTTTTAAATGTGCTAAAGAAAATTGAGCAGAAAAATCGACATCCTCCTGACTTACAGGATATTCGATATGCAAATCTTCTTCATTAGTTCCCAATATTTTTGTCATTATTAGCCCATGTAGTGTATTATACACTTTGTTTCTTATGCTATCAGGCAAATGAAAGGGGTAATTATAAGAGAGTGATTTTTTATTTTCTTTTATATACCCCATTCTAGTATTTGCTCTACTTACTAAGGTAATTAGAGCCGTCTTATTATGGTCATATAAATCAATTACTAAATCAAAGTGTTCTTTGTAAACTTTGTAACAAAGAGTAAGGTATTCAATTATTGTTGGCTTTTTATTCAGTTTCCAAATACGATCAACCTTAGACGAATTTATAAATACTTGAGCACCCAGTGGCTCAGATAAGAAAGTGATTTGAGCATGAGGATATAGTATTCTTATTTGCCTCACCAGAGGTGTTGTGAGCAACACATCTCCTAGTTTTCGCAGTTTAATTATTAATATTTTTTTAGGGGTGTTTTTTGCGTTCATTTCTAATCCCCTAAGAAACAGGTTCAACATATTTACACAGTAGAAGTCTTTTCATAAGTAGCATATACTTCAAAATGACGCCAATTATTCATTTCTTCTCTCTCAATTTGTTTCGTTGACGCATTTAAATCAAAATCATCAAATTTAAACAAGTCATACCCACTGTTCTTAAATAAATCATAAAGCTCAAACCGGTCTTCTTTATTCAATTTTTTAAAAACCTCAAACATAATAGATGGTTTAAACTCATCAATTATACTACGGAGCGATAAAAGAATATCCTTGTCATATCCTTCTGTATCAACTTTTATACAAGTTAATGAACTTAACAAGCTGCTGTACTCACTCCTTAATAAGCGATCTAGGTTAACGCCATTAATCTTCTCTTCAAGCTCATATTTACCATGAAACTTTGATTTTAGCTTTGAAATCCCTCCATTATTAAAAGTTGCTTCGCTCGAATTATAATAAAATTCTCCGTCCTCTTTTGTAGCGGCATACGGAAGTGGAATTAAATTAAGTTTATCCTTATTAAGTGTTGAATTTACTTTCAATATTTTATACAAATGTGGGTTTGGCTCTAAAGCTAATACTGTGCCTCCAGCCCCCGCAGCTAACCCCATTGGCAATCCTGTATCTCCAATATTTGCACCAATATCAATAACGAAATCTCCATTATTAATAAATTTTTTAAAGAAATTAAGCTGCGAACTTGAAACAATCATTGAATATGAGAATGGGTTTAACCAATGAGCATAGTCTATTTTTCCATACCCTTCTAATTGAAAAGATTTCAACTTATACCCAAACTCTTGTTTTGTGGTCATTAACTTATATTTTGCGATTTTTCGCTTTATAAAATTAATCATAATGGTAAGTACTGCTGAATTTAACCACAAAGATACTAATTTACTTTATTGAGCCCACTCCGAAAACACCCAAAACCAAAAAAGTCTCTTTTTTCAAGTTGGCCTTTCAGATTTTCAAGCAATCAAATTTTGCGTTTCCCCATAATCCTTTGTTTTTCAATACGGGAATGATATAGATTTGCCTATGCAAATTGGATTTGAAGCAAAACGCTTATTTTTAAACGATAGAGGGCTTGGCAATTATGCACGTAATTTACTTTATGGACTTTTAAAATATGCCCCAAGTCATAATTATCATTTATTTACTCCCCAATATTCTGATAAGCACATTAATAAAGAATTTATTAACACAAGCCGGGTAACCATCCACGAGCCAAGCGGCCTTTTAGGTGCTATTTCAAAGAGTGCGTGGCGAAGTTTTGGATTAGGAAAAGAGGTTAGAAAACACCAAATGGATGTTTTTCATGGCTTAGCCCAAGAGCTGCCTAAAGATATAAAAAAATCGAAAGCACGCTCTATTGTAACTATTCATGATATGATTTTTTTGCAGCATCCGGAGTTTTACAAACCCATAGATCGCAAAATATACTTTAGCAAGGTAAAGTTTGCCGTACATAATGCCGATCATATTGTGGCTATATCAGAGCAAACCAAAAATGATATTTTAACTACCTTTAAAATTGCCGAAGATAGGATTAGTGTGATTTATCAAAGTTGCAATGAGGTTTTTTATGAAAAGCGAAGCGGGGAAGAGTTAGCACAAGTTAAACAAAAATGGAATTTGCCGAGTAATTACTTATTATATGTTGGAGCCCTTAATGAAAATAAAAATGTTAAAATAATCTTAGAAGCCTTAACCCAATTAAAAAGCAAAGTGGATTTACCATTGGTAATTGTGGGCAATGGAGAAGCCTATAAAAAAACATTAATTAAGTATGCCTCAGAAAACAATCTTTTAAAACAATTAATATTTGCAAGTGAAATAGCCAATCCTTCTCCTTTAGAGCTTTCATCCTTTTATCAAATGGCCTCTGTATTTATTTTTCCTAGTTTTTACGAAGGCTTTGGCATACCCATACTAGAAGCAAGGTTTAGTGGCATACCTGTAATTGCCTCAAACTCCAGTTGTTTAGAGGAAGCTGGGGGAGAGGAGAGCTATTATTTTAACCCAAATGATGCAGAGGAATTGGCAGAGTTAATTTTTAAAACTAAAAGCTTAGCCTGTTCTACTCCTGAAAATTTCAAATTAAAAGAACTCACTAAACAATTAATGTACTTGTACTCAATTTTTACACCTTAAATGAAAATATTATTTATAACTTCTTCATTTGAAGATTATCTGCAAGATCAACTGTTAATTGGCTTAAGAACATTACTAGGAGATAAAGTTATCGATTATCCCCAAAAAGATGTTTTATACGTAAATTCTCCCAAAGACAAACATAATTTATATGGCTGCGGTTTTACTATTTGGAAATCGCTACCTGATATTAAAATAGACAGGAGTAACATTTTTAGAAGGATACAAAAAAATGAGTTTACCTTAATAATTTTCGGCAGTATATGGAGGCAGAAATCTGTATTTAAAAAAGTGGTTTTCAAAAATAGTTTCAGAAATCGAACAAAATTAATTTTTATTGATGGAGAAGATCACACCATGGTTTACAAAAAAGCATTGCCTTTTGGCAGGTATTTCAAAAGGGAGCAGTCATCAAATTTAATGTCTCTTTTTGTAAGGAAAATAAATTTTTCAATTCCGCCTAATAAAATCAAAAAGGTAAGTTCTAAAAAAAACAAGCCGTTTGCTAAACATAACCAATGCGATGAAGCTTATAAAATTGAGGATGTAAAAAATAATTGCCAAAGGAGTTACGCCTTTAATGATGAAACATTGTATTATGATGATATAGCACAATCAGAATTTGCTATAACAATGAAAAAAGGTGGTTGGGATTGCATGAGACATTATGAAATTGCAGCAAACCTTACAGTTCCTTGCTTTTACAAACTCGATACTAAAAATAAGAACTGCGCCCCTCATGGCCTTATTGATTTGGTAAATGTAATAAGTTTTGATACTGCTAGCGAACTAGAAAGAAAAATCAATCTAATTAGAGATAACAACCTTTACAGCTCAATGCAGCTTAATGTAAAAAAATGGATAGAAGCTAATAGTTGCACCAATGCAGCAAAACAACTGTTAAGTAATGTTGGTTTACCTAATTAAATTTGAATGATCTTTAACCGCCTCATACTATCCTTTATTACTTTTATAATATCGTTAATTGTTAAGTCAATATTTTTACCTTTTTGTAAAGCTTTAAATGTTGCTTTTGATTTGTTTAACTGGCTAACTGAGCAGATAAAAAAGTAAAAAGATTTTACATATTTTGCATCCAAAATTAGTGTGCGTAAAACAGTTTTTAAAACCAGTTTTATCATATAATACCATAGCTCAAATCCATTGAAATGAATATAATGAAGCATCATTTTGTTTCGCTTGGCTATAATCTTTACCCTTTTAACAGGTTCTTTTGTAATTGTAGCCGATGTCTGGTGCCTGCAAATTGCATTATGCTCATAATAAAGTTTATAGCCCATCCGCCAAGCTCTTAAACCAAGTTCTACATCTTCGTAATAATAGGGGTTAAAGTTTTCATTAAAGCACCCAATTTCCACCAATTTTGTTCTGCTCACCAAGGCATTTGCTCCAGAAAGAAATAAGCTATATAATGAAGTAGATGAGGTACTGGTATAGCTTTTTCCTGGAATAATATTTCCAAAATTATAAACAGGAAATTTTGCAGCAACTTGAATTTCGTCAGAATCAATTCCAATAATTCTACCCATAACCCCAAATGTATCAGGTATATTAAAGTAGGGTAGTAAGGGGATAAAGTAGCTATTAGACAATTGAATGTCTGAATTTAATATCAAAATTAACTCTTTACTAGCGGCTTTTAGTCCAATATTCGTGTTTCCCGAAAACCCTCTGTTACTGTTATTTTCAATAAGCTTAAAATCAGGGTATTTTTTTTTTATAAAAGAAACCGAATCGTCCTTAGAATTATCATCAGAAATAATAACTTCGTAGCTAGTGATATTCGAAGTTTCTATGGCGTTTAATAGAAACGGGATGTTTTTTTCTAATAATTTTTTTCCGTTATAATTAGGAATTACAACTGACAGGCTTTGATTCATCTAGTAAAGTGTTCTTTAATTATTAAATTTGGCTCTTATGCCAAATTGGTAATACTTCATGTCGTTATGAAACCCTAACGTAAGGATATTAAGTAACCCAAACAGAATAGACTTAGATGGATTAATGCCTTTGATTATATCCACAGTCAGCCCACTAACACCAAGCAGCCTTTTCATACTTTTTTTTGTAAAAAATCTTAAATGCGTGTTGTCAAGAATTCCCCCTTCTCTATATCTCCAATCTTTGTTAAATAGTAGTTCTCTAATATTTTTCCAATACCTAACATTTGGTAATGAGCACACTAAGAATGCCGACTTGCTTACATGTGGTTTTAGTGCAGTTAAAAATTCAGTTGGGTTTTCCAAATGTTCAAGAAAATCGTTGCATATAACGCAATCAAAATAGTTATTTGGCAAGCCTTCCAGAACCTGCATCGCTTGCCCCCAAACAGCTTTATCAAGCACTTCTTCCGCTTTACTAATAGCAGAAGAATCCATGTCTACCCCCCACACTTCTGCACCAAAATTTTCTTTAATAGTAGCCGAAAAATACCCGTTTGAACATCCGAACTCAATGGTTTTTTTTAAAGAATTTGGCATAAAATAAAACATCTCCAATCTTTCATATTGATAATACTCCTTGTCCTTTTCGTTTGGCATCATTTAACTATGTTTTTGTTTGTATGTCTATTATATCGTCTTATAAACTTCATTAGTAAGTTTAACCATAGTATCCATGCTAAATTTTGACTCCACTAAGTGCAAGGCCTTTTTAGTAATTTGCCTGCTTAGTGGTTCATCTATTAGTAACCTTATAACATTATTAGACAGGCTTTCTGCATCTTTAGGGCTTGATAGCAAACCTGTATTTTCATTAATTACAATTTCAGGAATACCCCCCACATTAGTAGCTACCACCGGCACTTTGCTAGCAAATGCATCCAGTATTGTACTGCCTAGTCCTTCCATTGTTGAAGTCATTAAAAAAACATCAAAAATGGATAGCAGCTTTGGAACATCTTTTCTAAACCCCAGCATAGTAATATTTGCCCCCAACTCTTTAGTAGCTATATAATTTTTAATAGGTTCGCACTCTGCGCCTGCCCCAATAATTAAAAAGTGTACATCGGGCATTTTGCTTAACACAATTTCGGCTATATCAACAAAAGTAAAATAATCTTTTTCAGCAACTATTGCCGAAATATTTCCAACTATCTTTTTGCCTTCAATGCCCAATTCTCTTTTTAAGTTGGGCGCATGTACTTGTTTAAATTTATTAATATTAATGCCATCATATATAATGTCTAATTTCTCAACTGCTTCTACAGTTTGTGCCATAACTTTTTTTGTGGATTCTGACACACATATTATTTTAGAAATGCCAGAATAATTAAACTTTTTATAAGATAAAACATTAGAACGAACAGGAAAAATCACCCTCCGACTTAATACAAGTTTAGCCGGGTTTCCTAATAATTTAGAAAAAACAGTAAGTGTGTGCGAGGGGCTGCAATGCATATGAATTACTTTAGCTTGCAACCTTTTGCTAAGCTTTTTTATTTTAAATGCTGAAAAAATATTGAACCCATTATTAAATTTTATAGCCAAATAAGGAATATTATTCGATACACAAAACTGTAGCAATGATGAGCTTTTTCTTACAATCATAAATACTTTTAGCCCTTGCTTTTGCTGACCCAATAATAAATTAGCCACCTGCTGTTCTCCGCCACGCCAGATTCGCATAGATGAAACATGAATTACATCACAGCTAGAATTAGCAGCATTAGTTGATTTAATCTTAACAATTGCTTTCGCATATTTCAAAAAGGTTTCAGTAGAAGATAGCACTGCTATAATCAGCCCATGCCAACCATCTAAAAACCCTAATTTTAGTATGTAGCCATATAAAAATCCCCATACAGGACTAATAACTGCTTTTACAATTAAAAAAAAATTGAGTTGATCCTGTAATTGACTTGCTCCAATTTCTGAGAAATTATTAACCTGTCTTATATGCTCAAAAATTGAATTAAACGTATAATGAAATAATACTCCTTGAAGCATTGGGGGGTTGCCTCCCACATTTAATTCAAATAAATCATGAGGGTTTACCCCTCCCCATTTACCCACGTTCTTTTTGAATAATCTAATTTTTCGATCAGGAAACCAATGCCCATGCTTTATAAACCTATCCACATAAAAAGACATCCTGTTGATGGTATAAGCATTATAAGTGGGCTTTTGCTTTACTTCTTTAATACTACTAATTAATTCATTTGAAAGAACTTCATCGGCATCAACAGATAAAACATAATCATATTTTGCTTGTGTAATAGCAAAGTTTTTTTGTTGAATATGCCCTGCAAATTTATGTTCAACAAAAACTGCCCCTTTCTCCAAACAAATAACTTTTGTCCTATCCGTAGAAAAAGAATCTACTACGACAATCTCATCTGCTACCTGCCACGCTGCATCAAGGCATCTGGCAATGTTTTTTTCCTCATTAAGAGTAATAATAACTACTGAAAGTTTTACAGGATTTAAAGACATTTATCAATTTTAAAAAACAAAAATGCTAATTTTGTGGTCTTATACTAAGAATTATATCCAAATTAATCATGATAGAAACGCTAAAATACAAGGTTAAAGATATTTCTTTAGCCGACTACGGTAGAAAAGAAATAAAATTAGCCGAAGCTGAAATGCCAGGCTTAATGAGTTTAAGAAAAGAATTTGGTGCATCTAAACCTTTAAAAGGTGCTAGAATCGCTGGATGCTTGCACATGACCATCCAAACTGCGGTTTTAATTGAAACACTGGTTGAGCTAGGGGCAGATGTAACTTGGTCATCTTGTAATATATTTTCTACGCAAGACCATGCGGCCGCTGCTATTGCCGCAGCAGGCATACCCGTATTTGCCTGGAAAGGGTTAACCGAAGAAGAATTTGATTGGTGTATTGAACAAACACTTTTTGCTTTTGAAGATGAAAAACCCCTTAACTTAATTTTAGATGATGGTGGAGATTTAACCAATATGGTGCTCGATCGTTTTCCTGAATTAGTAGCTGATATCAAGGGGCTTTCAGAGGAAACCACCACAGGTGTTCACAGATTACTTGAGCGAGAGCTTAATGGCACGCTAACAATGCCTGCTATTAATGTAAACGATTCGGTAACTAAATCTAAATTTGATAATAAATACGGTTGTAAAGAATCGTTGGTAGATGCTATTAGACGAGCTACTGATGTGATGATGGCAGGTAAAGTAGCTGTTGTTGCCGGGTATGGCGATGTTGGTAAAGGATCAGCAGCCTCGCTTCAAGGAGCAGGCACCAGAGTAATTATTACTGAAATTGACCCTATTTGTGCATTACAAGCAGCAATGGATGGCTTTGAGGTGAAAAAAATGGAAGATGCTGTTAAAGAAGCTAACATTATTGTAACCGCCACCGGAAATAAAGACATTATTGCTGAAAAACATTTTGAAGCAATGAATGATAAAACCATTGTGTGTAATATCGGCCATTTTGATAATGAAATTGATATGGCGTGGTTAAATGGCAAATATGGCAATTCAAAAAATACGGTTAAACCGCAAGTAGATATTTATACGGTGGGTAGTGGTAACGAGGTAATCGTTTTGGCCGAAGGCAGATTAGTGAACTTAGGCTGTGCCACAGGCCATCCTTCATTTGTAATGTCTAATTCATTTACCAACCAAACACTGGCACAAATGGAGCTTTGGACAAATACAGGCCAATACGAGAATAAAGTTTATACGTTGCCTAAGCATTTAGATGAAAAGGTAGCGAGGCTTCATTTGGCAAAAATCAATGTTGACCTTGAAGTGTTATCGCAAGCGCAAGCCGATTATATTAATGTAAAAGTAGAAGGCCCTTACAAGCCTCACGAATATAGGTATTAAAAAGTTGGAAGCTCGAAGTTGGAAGTCGGAAGGTTGTTTCTTCCAGCTTCCAACTTCGAGCTTCATTTTTAAATCACCCCTAGTTCTTTGCCCACTTCGGTAAATGCGGCAATAGCTTTATCTAAATGATGCCGCTCGTGAGCCGCAGAAACTTGCACTCTAATACGCGCTTGCCCTTTAGGCACTACGGGAAAATAGAACCCAATTACATAAATCCCTTTTTCTAGTAGTTTTTCGGCAAACTGCTGAGATAACACCGCATCATACAGCATAATGGGTGTTATTGGATGAATGCCCGGTTTAATATCAAATCCGGCAGCAGTCATTTTCTCCCTAAAATACGCTGTGTTTTCCATTAACTTATCACGTAAGTGCGTGGTTTTGCTAAGCATATCAAGCACAACAATAGAAGCACCCACAATAGACGGAGCTACTGTATTAGAAAACAAATAAGGCCTTGAGCGTTGCCTTAGTAATTCAATAATTTCTTTTTTCCCCGAAGTAAAACCACCCGAAGCTCCTCCAAGTGCTTTGCCCAAAGTGCCTGTAATAATATCAACACGATTAATTACACCTCTATACTCATGAACACCCCTGCCTGTTTTACCCATAAATCCTGTTGAGTGGCACTCGTCTGTCATTACCAGTGCTCCGTATTTATCGGCTAAATCGCAAATTTTATCTAACTGGGCAATATTTCCATCCATAGAGAACACACCATCGGTAACAATTATTTTTTGAACGGCTTCAGCTTTTTCAGCTTCCTTTAATTGCAGCTCTAAATCAGCCATATCATTATTGGCATACCGAAACCGTTTGGCTTTGCAAAGCCTAACACCATCAATAATAGAGGCATGATTTAAGGCATCTGAAATAATGGCATCATCAGACCCTAATAAGGGCTCAAAAATTCCCCCGTTGGCATCAAAAGCTGCCGCATACAAAATGGTATCCTCTGTGCCTAAAAACTCCGAAATTTTTTGCTCCAATTCTTTATGAATATCCTGCGTGCCACAAATAAACCGCACCGATGACATCCCATACCCATGGGAGTCGATTGCTTTTTTTGCAGCCTCTATTACTTTAGGATGCGATGAAAGTCCTAAATAATTATTGGCACAAAAATTAATAACGTCTTTCCCATCACTTGTTTTTATATCGGCTCCTTGTGGTGTGGTAATAACTCGCTCTTTTTTATATAGGCCTGCTTCTTTAATTTCTGCTATCGTTTGTTCTAATACAGGCTTTATTTTATTGTACATAACAATTTGTTTTTATGATGATCTAAAGCAAATATACATTTGTAAATTCAACCCAAAGCACATCTTAATATTTTTATATATGGTGGGTTAAGTGTCCTTTTGGAACACTACATTTGCCACTCAAAATAGTCAAATTTAACCAAGTATGACAAAGTGTTTAGTAATAGGTGCCTGTGGTCAATTGGGTATCGAGCTCACCGCTGGTTTGCGAGCAAAATATGGGCATACCCAAGTAATAGCATCTGATATTCATCCTGCTAAAGAAGGTACTCAAAATGGCCCTTTCGAAGTGTTAGATGCCATGGATTTTGGTGCTATTAAACGGGTGGTTGAAAAACATGAGGTAAATGTAATCTATCATTTAGCTGCTATTTTATCTGCCAAAGGGGAAGCAAACCCAATAATGGCTTGGGATTTAAACATGACTAGCTTGCTGAATGTGCTAAACCTGGCAAAAGACAATAATGATATACAAATTTTTTGGCCAAGCTCCATCGCTGTTTTTGGTTCTTTAACCCCTAAAGATGCCACTCCTCAAAATTGTGTAATGAATCCTAACACCGTATATGGCATCTCTAAATTAGCAGGTGAACGGTGGTGCGAGTATTATAACGAGAAATATGGAGTAGATGTAAGAAGTGTGCGCTACCCTGGATTAATTGGCTATAAAACATTACCCGGTGGAGGCACAACGGATTATGCGGTGGATATTTTTTACAAAGTATTACAAGGAGAAACTTACGAGTGTTTTCTAGAAAAAGATTGCTACCTGCCTATGATGTATATGGATGATGCCGTAAAAGCAACGATTGATATAATGGAAGCAGACAAGACATCCATTAAAATTAGGTCGAGTTATAATTTAGCTGCCATTTCATTTAGCCCTACAGAACTTTATAACGAAATAAAAAAACAACTATCCGAAGCAGAAATAAGCTATAACCCAGATTTTAGACAAGCCATTGCCGATTCTTGGCCAAACTCCATTGCTGATGATGAAGCCCGAAAAGATTGGGGTTGGGAACATTCTTTTGATCTACCAAAAATGGTATCAGAAATTATCCAAGGGCTAAGTAAACAATTAGGTAATAATCTATCATATAACAAATAATCCTCCCGAATAGTCATTGAGAGGATACATTTCAAATTGTCGTATTTTAGCAGTATTCTTAAACGCTGCTTTAACTAGTTTATTAGTTACTGTTCAGCTACCTATAAGTCCTTTTACCGCCAAGTCCGCAATGTTTTACGCAAAGGCGCAATACTTTTCTTAGCGAATCCTTTGCGTACATTGCGGTTAAATTTAAGTAATCCTAGTGTATAACCTTAAGACCAGATAATCTGCACTATGTAAAAACGCTTCCTTTGTCATAGCTTTATTTTTTTATGAAGTTAAACAATTGCGGCAATTTGAAATGCACCCCATCGAGACCTGCGTTATTATTGAGCACCTTGGCCATTATATTAAAAAACGCCCGGGTAACCACACCCGAGCGTAACATATATGTTGACCAAGCGGCTAACATATATAACTAACCAAAACCGATTAGTGTATAGTAATTTCCGTGCCACACCTTAAAAACAGCTCCTAAAAGCAATTTGGGTATATTGCCCACAGTCTAATTTCCCATAATGGGACTTTTTGCTTCACTTTGGTTATTATAATTGCCTAAACCACTCGATTTAAGTTTAAGGAAACTTTTATTCCTTAAATTTGCAATCCATGTTTTTTATAAATTTTACAATATGAGCTCTTTTAAAAATATACTAACCTCCGTTGGCAATACTATATTAACCATTACCATTAACAGACCCTCCAGCTTAAATGCGCTAAATGCACAAACCATTACCGAGCTTGGTGAAGCAATGGAGTTGGCTAAAAACAATAATGAGATTGCAGGAATTATTATTACCGGATCAGGCGAAAAAGCCTTTGTTGCAGGGGCTGATATTTCTGAAATTGCAAAACTTAACGAACTCAACGGAAGAAGCTTTGCTGAAAGTGGTCAAAAAGTGTTTGAAGATATAGAAAACTGTGAAAAGCCAGTAATTGCTGCCATAAATGGGTTTGCATTAGGAGGCGGTTGCGAATTAGCAATGGCTTGCCATATTAGAATTGCGGTTGCTTCTGCAAAATTTGGGCAGCCTGAAGTTAATTTAGGTCTAATTCCAGGGTATGGTGGCACGCAAAGGCTTACTAAATTGGTGGGGCAAGGTCGTGCATTGGAATTAATGATGACGGGTGATTTAATAAACGCAGAAGAAGCACACCGAATTGGGCTGGTAAATCATGTAACCACAAATATTGATTCGTTACATCAAAAAGTGGAAAGCATTATGAATAAAATTACTGCCAAAGCTCCTTTAGCGATTGGGATGGTGATATCGTGCGTAAATGCTGCAACTAGCAAAGAAAATGGCTACCAAATTGAAGCCAATGGATTTGCACATTGCTGCCAAACCAATGATAAGGAAGAGGGCACAAGCGCATTTTTAGAAAAACGAGCCCCTAAGTTTAAAGGGAATTAAAATCAGCTTGTTAGCACAATACATATAATGGCAATAAAACTACTGGCTCTACATTTCACTCTTAACCAACTCAACAGGTAGAGTATGGGAAGCTTAAAAAAGCTGGTTGGCCAAACAGCCATTTATGGTGTAAGTAGCATACTGGGAAGAATTATTAATTACTTTTTGGTAAGCCTCCATACAGCCATCTTTTTAAGAGATGAACTAGGAGCTACCTCCTATTTGTTTGGTTACATTGCTTTGGCCTTAATAATTATAACGTTTGGTATGGAAACCACCTTTTTTCGGTTTGCTACCAAAGACAAAAACCCCAGAACTTATCATGTAGCTTCTACCGCTGTAATTTTAGTGAGTTTGGGTTTAGGCTTAATGGTATATTTTAGTGCCAATAGTATTGCCACTTATTCAAGTATTAAATTTGATTGGGAACTAAATCCTTTGATTATACATTGGATTGCTGCCATTATTTTTATTGATGGAGCCACAGCCATCCCATTTGCTAAACTCCGAATTACCAACCGACCCATAAAGTTTGCGACCGCTAAACTTGTGGCAATATTTTTAAATATTATTTTTCAGTTACTATTCTTAGTGTTATTTCCTGCTATTTATAACTTAGAATATTTGGTTGAATTAAAACCATTTATAGATCGTATTTATAACCCTAACTTAGGAATAGAGTACATATTTTTGGCTGTATTATTAAGTAATTCTATTTTATTTATACTGTTAGCCAAAGAGTTTTTACAGATTAGACTTTCATTACACTGGCCTACTTTAAAACCAATGCTTAAATATGCAATACCTATACTAATCACAGGTATTGCCGGTTGGGTTATTAATGAACTCGACAAAATTGGCGTAGCCGAATGGAGCGAGGGTGGGTTGTTTGCCCAAGGTGTATATAGCCAAACCTTTAAACTAGGAGCCATAATGATGTTGGCCATACAGGCATTTCGTTATGCCGTAGAACCTTTCTTTTTTTCGCAAGCCAAAGACAAACAAGCGCCTGCTCTATTTGCTAAAACAATGCACTATTATTTTTTGTTAGCATTACTTATAATGTTAGCCATTTGTACTAATATCGACTTAATAGCTACCCTCCTGTTAAGAAACCCAGAATATAGAGTTGCACTTTACTTAGTACCAATAATAATGTTTGGCAAACTGCTTTTTGGTGTGTATATAAATTTATCCATTTGGTATAAACTTAACGATAAAACCAGCTATGGAATACTTTTTACCTTTATTGGTGCAGCAATAACATTTGGCATTAATTACTTGTTTCTAGGCACTTACGGTTATGTTGTTAGTGCTGTGGCCATTGTTGCTTCTTACTTTACGATGTCGTTAGCTAGTTATTATATTGGCAGAAAGCATTACCCCATACCTTATAATTTTAAGCCTTTATTTATTTATTCAGCTTTGTTTTTGGTCACTATATACTTGTCGTACAAGGTTACAATTGATAATATTTGGGTTGATTCGTTGGTTAATATAACTATTCCGGTTGTTTATACCATTGCCATCTACTTTATTGAGCGAAAGCGGATTTTTAAACCGATTGAATAAGTTGGCAGCCTGAGTTTTACCGCTGTTCCCAATCAAGGCAACTACCTGTGTAGTATCTATCAATTGAGGAAGAATAAAGAATATATAAAGTAGCCATAGAAACCACAATATAACAAAAAAGCCTCGCAATTGCGAGGCTTTAAAGTACCAGGAGTGGGACTTGAACCCACACGACCCGAAAGTCACAAGATTTTAAGTCTTGCGTGTCTACCAATTCCACCATCCCGGCTGCTCTCCGTAGTTTTAACGAAGGGAAGCTTGTTTGCCAAAGCAAACAATTTTTTAATGGTGTAAAACAAAAATGAGCAAGCATCATTAAGATTATTGCTCTGTTTTTGAGCGAAAGACGGGATTCGAACCCGCGACCCCGACCTTGGCAAGGTCGTGCTCTACCAGCTGAGCTACTTTCGCTTATTTTAGCTTCAATATGTAGCATTTGAGGCGTTTCTCAAATGGGATTGCAAATTTATACAACCACTTTATAAATACAATAATATATATGCTTTTTTAGCGATACAATCAATTCTATTTCAACCTTCCTTTTATCTCATTTAATTTTAAAAGTGCTTCTACGGGCGAAATGGTATTAATATCAAGTTGCTCCAGCATTTCCTGCACTTCTTTAAATTTAGGGTCAGCTTCGAACATAGCCATCTGAAAGTTGTTTTTAGGCATTTCTTTTAGCTTTTTTTGCGCTTTGTTTTTCTTTTTATCCTTTTCTAAAAAGTGCATTATTTCGTTAGCACGCAACACCACAGGGTTGGGCATACCTGCCATTTGCGCTACATGAATACCAAAGCTATGCTCACTCCCCCCTGGCTTTAACTTGCGCATAAAAATCACTTTGTCGCCTACCTCTTTTACCGAAACATTAAAGTTTTTAATGCGGTCAAAGTCTTCGGTTAACTGATTAAGCTCGTGGTAATGGGTAGCAAATAAGGTTTTTGCCCTAGCATTGGTAGCGTTGTGCAAATATTCTACAATAGACCATGCAATGGAAACCCCATCATAGGTGCTGGTGCCTCGTCCAATTTCATCCATAAGCACTAAGCTTTTATCAGATAAATTATTGAGGATGCTTGCCGTTTCGGTCATTTCTACCATAAAGGTAGATTCGCCTTGCGATAGGTTATCCGATGCACCCACTCTAGTAAATACTTTATCAACCAAACCAATATTAGCAGATTTGGCAGGCACAAACGAACCCATTTGTGCCATAAGCACAATAAGAGCCACCTGCCTTAGCAAAGCAGATTTGCCTGCCATATTGGGACCAGTAACAATAATTATTTGCTGGGTAGAGTTATCCAGGTAAATATCGTTGGGTATATAAGGCTCGCCTAAAGGCAGTTGTTTTTCAATAACAGGGTGGCGGCCTTCTTTAATTTCAATTACATCCGAATCTGAGATGCAGGGTGCCACATATTTATTTTTAACGGCCACCGTGGCAAAAGAACAAAGGCAATCAATGGTAGCAAGCACCTGTGCATTTTGCTGAATTTGGGCAATATAATCATTAGCAAACAACACAATATCCTGAAAAAGTTGCTGCTCAATTATCAGTAATTTACCTTCGGCACTTAATATTTTCTCTTCATAAACTTTTAACTCTTCAGTAATATAGCGTTCTGCGTTTACTAAGGTTTGCTTACGAATCCACTCGGGTGGCACCTTATCTTTATGCGCATTACTTACTTCTAAATAGTAGCCAAAAACCTTGTTATAAGCTATTTTAAGCGATGAAATACCTGTACGTTCTACTTCTCTTTCTCTAATTTTTTTTAGGTGATCTTTGCCCGAGAATGCCAACGAACGAAGTTCATCAAGCTCAGGATTAATGCCTTCCTTAATAATACCCCCTTGATGTGCCAGCATAGGCGCATCTTCTTTAATTTCATTTTCTATTTTTTCTAGCAGCAACTCACATGTATTAATCAAATCAGCCTTTCGTGCTAATTCTGTATTGCCAGCCTTTCGTAATTGTTCCTTAATTGGCAAGGTATAACCGAGCGAACGCTTTAGCATGACCATTTCTCTGGGGTTAATTCTGCCCACTGCCACCTTTGAAATTAACCGTTCTAAATCGCCAATATGGCTTAGGTTAGAAATTACATCGTGTAGTAAGGAGTCATTTTCTTTAAGTGCCTCCACAACCTTTAACCGAGACTCAATAGCCTCCTTATCTTTTAGTGGCAGCACCACCCATTTTTTCATCATCCGTGCTCCCATAGGAGTTACGGTATAATCCAGCACATCAATGAGAGGAACACCCCCTTCTAATTGTGGGAAAATCAACTCTAAATTTCGAATGGTGAACTTGTCGAGCCAAACATATTTTTCTTCTTCAATTCTCGAAATCGCATTAATATGCGAAACTTCTTTATGCTCGGTTTCTTTTAAATAATTTAAAACGGCACCTGCGGCAGATATGGCTAACCTAAGCGAATCTATTCCATACCCTTTTAAATTAGGTGTATTAAAATGATTGGTTAACGATTCGTACCCATAGTCGAAGCCAAAAGCCCAATCGTCTAAAGCAAAACTGTGGTAATCTGCTAATCCTAAGCCTTCAAAATTATTTCGGTGGGGCTTGGCAAAAATTATTTCGGTAGGGCTAAACCCTTGTATAAGTTTGCTAATATGCTCTGTATTGCCTTCAGCAACCATAAACTCACCTGTAGAAAGGTCAAGAAAGGCGATTCCCAGTACTTCTTTATCAAATGCAATGGATGCCAAGTAGTTATTTCGCCTTGTTTCAAGTACATTATCACTGTAGGCCAAGCCAGGTGTTACCAATTCGGTTACGCCTCGCTTTACAATACCCTTCACCATTTTTGGGTCTTCTAACTGATCGCAAATAGCCACTCTATTGCCTGCTCGTACCAGTTTTGGCAAATAGGTTTCGAGGGCGTGATGAGGAAAACCGGCCAATTCTATATGCGAAGCAGCCCCGTTTGCCCGCTTGGTCAATACAATATCAAGTACCTTACTGGCTTTTACAGCATCTTCGCCAAAAGTTTCGTAAAAATCGCCTACCCTAAAAAGCAACATCGCCCCCGGATACTTTACCTTTATGGCATTGTATTGTTTCATTAACGGGGTTTCTTTTGCTGATTTTGAGTTAGCCACTGGTATTAAA
>JALSJD010000081.1 GCA_026989535.1 Cyclobacteriaceae bacterium | reverse complement strand
TTTAGCACTACGGTCTAAATTTAACCATTTACGGCCTCTTTTGAAACTAAACCCAATTTAAATTTGAGTGCATAATCAAGTAAATCAGACAAATAGAAAGGCTTTTTAAGTTTTCGGACAGGCACTACTTAGCAAAAGTACCTCTAAGACTGAACGTAACGAGATGGCAGAATACATTGTGAGTGCAGCAAAAAAGATGAATTCTATAACAGAAGAATTATTAAAACTGGCAAAAATAAGGCATATAGATACGTATGAGGCTACAATAATAAACATGACTGAGATTGTTGAAAATGCAGTGAACCGAATAAACAATGCTACATTTAGCAAAGGATGTCAAATTAAATTGCCCCAAAAATGGCCTAAGTTAACGGGTAATGCAATATGGGTAGAGGAAGTATGGTATAATTTAGTAAGCAACGCCTGTAAATACGGAGGTAGTATAATTGAGCTAGATTGGATTAATGAGGGGGCGTATTTAAAATTTTGGGTAAGGGATAGTGGCAAAGGTTTAAGTAAAGAGGAGCAATCTCAATTATTTTCAAAGTTTTCCCGCATCCATGATTTTGATACTAAGGTTAAAGGGCATGGTCTTGGGCTCTCCATAGTTCAGCGGATAGTTGAAAAGCAAGGCGGAAAAATTTGGGTAGAAAGCAAACTGGAACAAGGTTGTACTTTCTTTTTTACGATGCCTATTGCCAATATAACGCATTCACCTTCGTAGTGCAAATATAGCCACATATAAAAAATAGCACTACGAGTGTGGGTGTACTCGTAGTACGAGACTTTCGAGTCGGTTAGTACTCGTACTACGAGGGTGGGTATTACGTGCTACGAGTAATAAATTCACTTCTTTTTTACTCCCCTAATCGCTTGTTCTTTCCAAGGGTCATCAGGCCAAACGTGCTTGGGGTAGCGTCTTTTTAATTCTTTTTTTACTTCAAAATAGGCATCCGCCCAAAAGCTTTTAAGGTCATTGGTAATTTGCACAGGTTTAAAGCCGGGCGAAAGCAGGTGAAGCAATACAGAAACCTGCCCATCGTTTATTCTGGGTGTTTCAGCCAAGCCGAATACCTCTTGAATGCGCACCGCAAGCACAGGAGGCATACCATCGGGGCGGTAATTAATTTGAATAGACGACCCACTGGGCACTTTTAATTTTGCCGGTGCCAATTGGTTTAACTTTTTTTGCTTCTCAAAGCTAAGATGATGTTGTAATACGTTAACTAAATCTATTTTCTTTAATTGCAGAGGTTTTTTAATATCGTTTAAATAAGGGCTTAACCATTCGTAATTGGTTATTAATAGGGTGGAGGTGCTTACATCGGGCCAATCTTCATCAGGCCGCCATTTTTTAAGGCTAAGTACTCTGTTTTGCCATTGTATTACTTGTTCGTTAAAATCCAGTAGTTGTTCGCCTTCCTTTTTAAGGGCATTACTAATCGCCTGCACCATATACTCTCCATCGGGTTCGGGCAATGGTGTTGATTGCAGTATAATGTTGCCAATTCTTAACTCCTTTGTTGCAATAAGGCCGCCATCCTCGGTGTTCCACTTAATTACTTCTTGCGATTTAACCAAAGGCGCTAAGTCTTTGGGGTTTAATGGCGAAGCCATAAATATTTTTCCTAACCCATCACGGGCATCCATGTGGGCGATAGCTAGCCAGGCTTCGTGTGCTAAATCATCTTTGTGGCCTGCCGCAGCTATTTTGCCATTCGATAGCTGAAACTGTGCATTATTACCAGGCCTTGCGTGTGCAATGCGCTCGGGATAGGCAAATGTGAGCAAAACCCCTGTTTCAAATGGGTCAATAGGGCTGTTATCTTCTTCTAAATTAAATAATTTGAGATACGATTGAGCCACTTTATTAATGCGAGCCATTCGCCCCCCCGACCTGTTCTGATCTCGATAACGCCTTAGTGCTTCAATGCGGGTATTAATATCAATGCCTGCTTCTCTGCCTAATGGGTCGCGCTCTTCTAAAAAAGCAGCCACATCAGCGGCCAAGGCAACATTGTCTTCCTCACCGGCCATTAATAACATGTGGGCAATGCGAGGATGGCAAGGCAAACCAAGCATTTTAATACCGTGGGGAGTTATTTTGCCATGCTCAAGTGCATTTAACTCGTGCAAGGTTTCACTTGCTTGCAAAACGGCCCCTTTGGGTGGTGGCGTAAGCCATGTTAGCTGGTTAATATCCATTACACCCCATTGTGCCATATCTAATAATAGCGAAGCCAAATCGGACTCTATTATTTGTGGAACCAAATGTTCTGTCATTCTGCTATGGGTGGTTTTAGACCACATGCGGTAACATACGCCTGGGCTTAACCGACCTGCTCTACCGGCTCGTTGATCAGCAGAATCTTTGCTTATTTGAATGGTTTGTAATCTTGATAGACCCGATTTTGGATCAAATTTAGAAGTTCTTCCAAAGCCAGAATCTACCACCATGGTGATTCCTTCAATGGTTAAACTGGTTTCGGCAATGGAAGTAGCCAATACTATTTTTCGTTTGCCCTCTTTATGTGGAAAGATAGCTGCTTGTTGGCGATTCATAGGTAATGAGCCATACAAAGGCATAATGGCAAAGCCACTCAATTTTTGCTGCAATAGTTCCTGCGTTCTTATAATCTCTCCTTGGCCAGGTAAAAATACCAGCACATCTCCTTTATTAGTTTTTACAGCTTTTGAAACCACACGTGCACATTGTTCGGGCAGGGTGGTTATGTCGGTATCTCCTTCGTACATAATATCCACCGGAAACAATCGCCCTTGGCTAGTTACGGCTTTGCTTGCCAATAACCTTGTTAACTGTGGCATATCCAGTGTGGCCGACATAATAAGCAGTTTTAAATCAGGCCTAAGAACATGCTGCGATTCGCGGCAAAGCGCCAGTGCCACATCGGCATGGATGCTGCGCTCATGAAACTCATCAAAAATAACCATGGCCACATCCTTTAGTTCATTATCGCTTTGCAGCATTCGAGTAAGGATGCCTTCGGTAAGTACTTCGATGCGGGTATTGACAGAGGTTCTGTTCTCAAACCGAATACGATAGCCAATGGTTTCGCCCACTTGTTCGCCTAGAAAGTAAGCCATTCGCTGTGCTATTGCTTTGGCGGCAAGCCTTCTAGGCTCAAGCATAAGAATTTTTTTACCCTTGAACCAAGGCTCTTCTAAAAATGCCAAAGGCAGTAAAGTGCTTTTGCCGGCCCCTGCAGGTGCATTAATAATCAGCGTGTTTTCTTGCTTGAGGTGGGCAAGTACTTGGGGTATTATTTCCTTTACAGGTAAATCGATGGAATGAGGATTGAAAGACAAATAAATATAATTTGATGAGTGAGCAAATAAAAACGATGAGTGCAAAAATAGATAAATTCAATTGCTCATATATGTGCCCATGCTCTAACCTGCATTATTCATAAATAATGCAGGTTAAGCGGTTTTACAATTCTTTTTATTCCTTATCCATCGAAATCTCATAATCCGATGGGGTTCCGGTTATTTTTAAATTTAGAAACCGTACACGTTTGTCGGTATCTCTGTATTGAATTTCATCAATTTGCTCAGGGTCAATTTCTTTGTTTTTCCCAAAAAGTTTTTGAGCACTAGCTTTTGAAATTAGCTTTAAAGGCACACGTATGTAATATTCCATATTCAAATCCATATCTTGTTTGCCTGATACTTCGATAAAGCCAAGCGTAGAGTTAATATTCATGGCTGAGATGGTCATCAAGCCCTTGTTTAAATCTAATTTATTGCGGAGTGTATCAAATAAAACCAGTTTAAGGTTTTTATCTTTAAAATAGTCTGATAAAGCCTCAAAAGCTTCGTAATTTTTGAGGCTTCCGTTTACTACTTCTAAGTTTAGTTTAATCTCAGAATCATCAATAATAGGAACCATATCGGCATGCATATGTACTCTGCCAGAAAGTAGGCCACTTAACTGGCCGCTTAAGTTTTCTGATACAAGATAATCCTGACCAAAATTTTCGAACTTAAACAGTAGTTTATCTAAATCTAGATTTTCTACTGCCATTTTTGGGCTAAAATAAATATCGTCAGGATTTGATCCGTTAAAATAACCTTTGCCCCATACATTTCCTCCTGCAGCACCCAACGACATCGTATCTATATAAATATAATGGTTACGTTTCATCCTCGATTTTAGATAAAAATTATCGATCTCGTAGCGATGGTATTTAAGATGTTTTATGTCGAAATCAAACGCCATATTAGTAAAGGGTAAATCAAAAATATTAAAACCCGCTTCATGGTCTTCGGGTGTTACTTTATAATCGGCAGGAGGCGGGTTGTAATTAAACAGTTCATCAAAATTTAGGTGAGGTGCATCAAGTGCAAAGTAGTTCTCCTTTTTTTGAATAGTAGTATCTTGCCCCATGTAGTAATTCAAATTGGCCGTAAATTCAGTCTTGCCCAGCTTCCCGGTAAGGTTTTTAACCGTTAGTTGTTCGGCCTCGTAATGTATGTTGCCACTAAATTTTTCGAAACGCATGGGATGTACCTTTAGTTGAGTCTCCAGCATATCAATATACACATCAGCCGATTGCAGGTCTTTATTAAAATGCAAATCGGCAAAGCCATGCACTTTCAAATCGCTAAACTCTTCGTATTGATAATCTTTAGGTACAAAATTTTCGCCACCATACGAAAAAACATCTTGCAATTGTAGCAGGGTGGAAGTAAGGTTAAATTCTATTTTTGTATCGCCCACAGGCTCATCGTTAAACCATAGGCCGTAGTTTTTTAACTTACCAGCAAAATGAAAGTCACTTTTGTCGATCATACCTGTAAAATCAATAATTCGAAAATTTTCTTCATCTACAAATACATCTGCATGAAAATCGTGTAAGGTGTGAGGGTATTTAGATAGTTTAGCATACAGTTGCTCAATAAAAAATTCGCCTACAGGCAGGTTAGGCGATTCGGTAAAAGCCTTTGCCGAACTATTAAACCTAAGGTTCATACTAAGGTCTTTAATTATTTCGCCTGCCGTGGAGTCGCCTGCATTTACAGCAACTAGTTGTTGCACATCCAGTATGGTTGATTTGATAAACAAATTAGCACTAACAGGGGTAGAAGTATGGTGAATAATGGCAGGAAGGTCGCTTATATTCGCTTTAATGGTAATGTCAGAATCACCAGCTCTCAGGTAAAATTTATCAATAACAGCTTCGTGGCCGTCCATACTGGCTTTTATATCTATTTGGCTTATGGGTAAGTGATAACCTGGAAGTTTAAAGCTCAGGTTTTTTACCTCAAGCTCAGTAAAGTACGACTCATTTAATCTTTCAATACTTTTTTCAGGGTTTTGTAAATCAATAATGTCATGAAAATTCATTGTTAAGGCAACTTCGCCCTTTAGGTTTTCCAAATCAGTAATATTAAAAAAATCGGATAAAAACTCCAAATCGAATTCTGAAACCAACTGCATATCAATTTCAGGCGATTCAAAGTTTTTTACCAGTAAGTTGCCACTAAAAGTGCCTGCCTCGGGCTTAGCCGAGAAATCCATTAAAGAAAACTCGGAGGTAGATAAGTGATGTTTATCACCATTGGTAAAGTGTCCTTTAAAATAAAGGTCATCTAATTTTTTATTGGTCGTTTTATTATTAAAAAAAGCTTCTTCGCATCCAAAATTAGCTACAACCAGCGGGCTGTGCCCATTAATTGATTTGCCTTTTACAGAGGCATTAAAGAATATTTTACCGCCATTATCATAGCGTTCAAGGGTTGGGGCAAGCTCTTCTGGTGCAAATGCCAAGAATAGGTCGAAATTGGGTTTATTGCCTGTAAATGTAAGGTCAAGGTTCATATCATCGTCAAAATCGATGTTTCCTTCTAATATAAAAAGTGACTTTTCTAAAAGCAATTCTGATTCTTCGATAGCTAAAACTTGCGTATCTACGGTGTAATCCAACTGTGTGTCAATACTAATGTGTTTGTTGCGCACAAAAGTGGTGTCTCCATCAACAATTAGGTTTAGTATAAAGTGGCTTTCAACCGATACCATTACATGGTTGTGGGTGGTTTTAAATTTAGATTTGGCCTCGTGTATAAATGTTTCGGCCAGTACATTATTTGCTTCATTAAGCTTAAGTAGATTAATATCAACCAGCGTTATTTTTTTAAGATTCAAATGCAAATCTTCACCTGCGTCTGCAATTTCTGTTCTGCTGGCCAATGCATTGCTAATGTTAAAACTGCCATCGGTGTGCTGTATTAGTTTTATAAAACCATTGGATAGTTTAAGCGATTTTATTTCCATATTTCCGCTTATCAATGTAAAAACATCAAACCCAAGATATACGTCTTGTATTTCTAGCAAAGGAGGCAATGAATCTAATTTGGTTTCGTATAGCCTAACACCTTCTAAATCTATAGAGATATACGGAAAATTGGCGAAAGGAGAAATATGGCTTCCTTTAACTTCTAAATGCCCTGTAAAGTCTTCGCTTGCAGTAGAAATAAAGTCTTGCACTATGCTATCATGTTTCCAAAAGAGTACCAATATAAGTAGGCCAAATACCACGAATGGGGCTAATGTGGTTCCTATTATAACTCGTTTCCAACGGAATTTACTTTTGCTCATACTTAAGGTTTATGAATTTGTGAGGCTAAAATTACAAAAGTTGACTTAACATCAGTTACAAAGTACAATAGTTTGTTCTTTTTGTTTATTTCTACGGTAAAAATCAAACTCTTTTGAGTAAGTTACCCGTTCTATGCGACTACCCCTTTGTTGGAGAAAACTCCAACAAAGGGGTAGGTGTCTATCCTTATAAGGCAATGAAAGAAATGTTTATTATATTCAGTTGATACATATAGTTCGTTTACATATATTATCCGAGATGAACTTGCTACCTTTGCACCTCATTTAATATAGTTGAATTGAATAATTTTAGTAAATTAGGACTATCTGCAGGTGTTGTAGAAGTACTAGATCAAATGGGTTTTGAAAACCCAACCCCAGTTCAGCAGCAAGCTATTCCAATGTTATTAGAAAATAATCCAACCGATTTTATTGGGTTAGCACAAACAGGAACAGGAAAAACTGCTGCATTTGGCCTACCTTTAATCGAATTGATTGATGTTGATAATAGAGCTACACAGGCACTTATTATGGCGCCTACGCGTGAACTCGGACAGCAAACAGCCGCTCAATTAAAAGAGTTTGCCAAGAACAACAAAAAACTTAATGTTGAAGTTGTGTATGGTGGTGCCAATATTGTTAACCAGATAAAAGCCCTTAAAAAGCCCACTCAAATTATTGTGGCTACTCCCGGTCGCTTGCTCGATTTAATCAAACGCAAGGCGGTAAGCCTTACCAATGTTCGGTATGTTGTACTCGATGAGGCAGACGAAATGTTGAATATGGGCTTTAAGGAAGATATTGATGAGATTCTTTCGCACACCTTAGAAGATAGAGTTACGTGGTTGTTTTCAGCCACTATGCCTAAAGAAATTCGTAGGATTATTAAAAAATATATGGATGCTCCGTTGGAGGTTGCCATTAATACCGAGCAAAAATCCAATACAGATATTACCCACCAATACGTGGTAACAAAAGGGGCTAATAAAGTGCCTGCCTTACGTAGGTTTATGGATTTACAGCCCGAAATGCGAGCTATTCTGTTTTGCCGTACTAAGCGTGAAACACAACAAATTGCCGATGACTTGAGCAACTTAGGCTATGGGGTAGAGGCACTACACGGTGATTTATCGCAAGCGCAAAGAGATGCAGTGATGAAGCGTTTTAAAACCCGTGCAATGCAACTGTTGGTAGCAACCGATGTGGCAGCACGTGGCATTGATGTAAACGACCTAACCCACGTAATGCATCACCAATTGCCCGATCAATTGGAAAGTTACACTCACCGAAGTGGACGAACAGGTAGAGCTGGTAAAAAAGGTATTTCGTTGGCGTTTATTAACCCTCGTGAAGGAAGGCGGATTACAGAGCTTGAAAAAAGAATTAAAATAACTTTCGAAAAAATAGAGGTTCCTACTGTTGAAGAGTTAAAGGCAAGCCGAATTAATAATTGGGCTAATCTTATTTTAAATACCGAAGTAGATGAGCAAGCCAATGATATTTTATATAGCTTACATGGTAAATTTGCCCATTTAAGCGAGAACGATTTATTAAAAAGACTTATTACCACCCAGCTTGACCATTTACTGATACAAGATGGAAACGAGGGAGATTTAAATGAGCTTCAGGGCGGCAACCGAAGAGGCGATTCTGATGGTGGAAGTAGAAGAGATAGAAGAGACCGAGGCGATCGGAGATCCTCTAGTGGCTCGGCTGGAAAAAACAGGTATTTTATAAATATTGGAACCATCGATGGCATGACAATTCCTGATTTTGTACATTATATTTCTGATACCGCTGGCATTAAACGCAATGACGTGGGTGATATTAGTATGCAGAAAACAAGCACCTTTTTTGATGTTGATACCGATGGTGGCTCAGGTTTTGAAGATAAATTTAAAGGCTTAGAAATTGAAGGAAGAAGCATTCGGGTGAATAGAGATGATGAAGGGCCAAAGCGTTCTTCGAGAGGAAACAGTGGTGGAGGCTCTGGTTATTCAGGGGGAGCAAGAAAAAGAAGTGGAGGTGGAAGAGGGCCAAAGCGTGATTATCGTGGGGCACGAGGAGGTTCTAGTCGAGGAGGAGGAAGACGAAGGTAGTATGAGCTTTAGAGAACATCCTAGCTTAGGCTAAATAGTGTTCGTCTATGAAACTCCAAATATCAAATAACAAATATCAAATATCAAATAACAAAAATCAAATAACAAACGAAATATCAAACTATCAAACTATGCAAGTATTTGGTATTTAGGTGATTGTATTTTTGATTTTTGTTATTTCTGAAAATATTGACTTTATAGACAGGCTCTAAATAGACACCTATATATAAAAAATAAAGGGAGCGAAACTCCCTTTATAAGCCAAACTAATATTGCCAATTACACGCTGTGCCTAGCAATAAAATTTCTTTGTTGATTATTTAATCAACTATGCTCATCATAGTCTAATAAGCGTGCCAACTGCTTTAACCCGGAAAATTCATGTTGATAGCTTTGCGCAGATACTAGGCGTCTAAACCTGCAGATATAGTGGTCTATTTCAAGGGTTTAGCAACGAAGTAGATGCGCAGAGACATCAACAAACGATAGCCCAATTTTGGGCTATGAATATTTTTTGCAACCTGAATGTATATTGCTTATTATCAGCACTATACAAATAGAATTGTGGTGAAAAAGTTGAGAGTGGTGAATTTTTCGGGTTAATTTGCCCAACTGGCTTTATAGGGAGGTTTGGGTTTTGATACGTTCCCAAAACAAGACTTAATTCTAATTATGGGACAGAGAATGAACCATTATTGCTCCATGTCTCCTAGCTCTAATTCGAGTGCTTTGGTAGAAATTTGGATTTCTATAAGTGATATTACCAATGATAGTAACAGGCTAACTAAACTTACACCAAATAGAATGTTTGCCCAAATGGTAAGTTCTTGAAATAGCAGAAACATACAGATAACGGTAAAAACAAAACTAAGCACCCCAAAAGCCTGCATATATCGGATCATCGTTAGCCTGGCACGCAAATTTTTAATCTGCCCAACAATAATAGTATGCGAGGTGTCGGCTTTATACTTGCTGTGTAGGCCTCTAATTAAGGTGGCTAAAGCCAAAAATCGGTTGGTATAAGCTAGTAATAATAAGGTAATAGCAGGAAATAAAAGTGCTGGAGTTGAAATAGTAAGTTGCATATTGATTAATTTGGTTTTACAACCTCTTTATATCGCTAAAGTCTAGTTGTATAAGAGATTTACAGCCTAAAGGTATTTGTTCCTCATTCAAATTCCTTTTTCGTTTCAGTTCAAAAATCAGAAAAAAATATGAGTTGTCAACAAAAAACGGTTTTGGATGCTCTAAGATTGGCAAAGTTACCCACACCTGTTGAAAGGGTTTGAGTAGCAAACTGCTGAATATCTGATACTTACAAATCTAAAACCTATTAAGAGTTTGGTTATTAAATCATTGCATTTTGAACCCAATAGCTCTCCGGGTTTATTTATGTTTTGATTTTTGATAATTGTGCTTTTTTAAAGCATTTATTTTATGGACAGACACTAGGATTCTTGCTAAACTATTTTTTTAGCGTAATGCTCCACATGCCTCTAAAATCACCTAGTTTATAGCCGATGGCTGCATCATTTGGGTATAGTTCGGCAATAACGCCATAATCTTCTCTTTGCATAGTATCATCAATAATGCCATGGCATTTTAAACAAGTTTCAGATTTTATCATAATGGGAGCATAAAATTGCACCTCCTGAGCGTTCTTCTCTAATATTTTGGGTACCATTACAGGGTTTCGCATGCGCGACATAATTAAATACATAGCTAACATTTTAGCTTCTAAACTATCAGGGGCATTTTTGGGGTTTCTTAATTTTAAACTCGTACGTTTAATAACAGCATTATATTTATTGGAGAGGCTATCCGTTAGAGGCAAAGCAGCTACATTACAATAACTGGCTGCATTTTTTACCCCACCAGCTTGCATAACTTGTTTAAGCTGAGAGCTCAAAGCCTTAAAGCTGGATTGGGCTATTTCCTTTCCGTGTTTGGTGTATTTTTCTACTTGTTCATCTGTTAAAGTAGATTTACGTTGGCAGCTTATAACAAAAACAGTGATTGAACACAATAAAAATATTTTTTTCATCATTATTAATGGTTATAAAGTATTACGTATGTTTATCGCGTTAAATTAAATCCAATACCTTCATTATACATATTTTAACAGTGTCTGTTTCTTGAACTGAAAGATCTCCACGTTTTGAAACAAAACGGGTTGTAGAAAGTGACTTAATTTGAAAACAATCGGCCACACTATCTTTACTTAAGTTATTGGTATTGTTTTTCTTTAAGAAAACGTGCCACTCCCTAATATTTCTAATAGCATCGGTAACAGGAACAACCACACGAAGATTTAAAGCACCCATATTATTATTATTTACGATAACCGCAGGACGTATTTTGCTTATTTTATCACCAACTTTTGGAGAAAAATCAACATTCCAAACTTCACCTATTTTCATTCTACAATAATTTCAAGGTCAATAGCTGATATGTCGCTTTGTTTATAATAAGCAATCGTATCAGCATCTTCTGCTTGTGTTTTCATTTTAGCATACATCTGAGTTTTATTTTTTTTTGCCAATTCAAGCTTTTCTTGAAAAGAAAGAATACCCTTTGCCCTCGTTATTAAAATCCCTTCATCTGTTTCTTGAATCCTTACTTTGTTAAGTTGATATTTATTTATTAATCTTTTAGGGAGAATAACAGCCTTGCTGTTTCCAACACTAGTCAACGATTTAATCATTTTAGGAGAGATTTTGTTGAATACAAAAATACATAAGTTATAACCATAAGTTATAACTTAATGTACATATTTTAGGTTTTAAGAATCGTTCTCCCTCTTAGGATGCGAATTTATTGTTTAAATTAAGTTTTGGGTTACAAAATAAGTGTAATAAAGATAAATACTAGTTGATTAAAATTCGATTATTATCTTAATAATTAACGGAATCACACCTTTGAAACTGTTATTTTTACGAGCTATATGTGGCGACTGATTCTTGTCTTTATCTTTTTTACTTGTGTTAGCTTAAATACGAGCGCACAATTAAATGCGCCTAAATATGCCAATGAGTTTTTAGCCATTGGTGTAGGAGCAAGGGCTGCTGCGATGGGCAATGCGCAGGTAGCCATTGTGAGCGATGTTACTTCTGGCTATTGGAATCCCGCAGGCTTACTCAATCAAACAAACGATTATAATGGAGTGTTGCAACATGCCGAATATTTTTCTGGCATTGCCAAATACGATTATGCGGCCTTTAGTATGCCCATAGATTCTGTAAGTGCATTAAGCTTTTCAATTATTAGATTTGGCATAGACGACATACCAGACACTCGATTTTTATATGATGCCAGTGGCGCAGTAAATTACGATAATGTTCGTTTTTTCTCAGCGGCAGATTATGGTTTTTTTACGTCTTATGCTCGAAAAATTCCTGTATTGGGTGGTTTAAATGTTGGGGGTAGCTTTAAAATAATTCATCGAAAAGCAGGACAATTTGCAACAGGATGGGGTTTTGGGCTAGATGTAGGTGCTCAATACGAACTAAAAAAATGGAAGCTGGGTGCAATGTTTCGAGACATAACTGGCACTTTTACGGCATGGTCGCAAAATACAGATTCGCTCAAAACCGTTTATGCACAAACAGGCAATGTAATACCTTCGACCACGCTCGAAGTGGCCTTGCCACGATTAATAGTGGGGGTTGGGAGGAAGTTTAACTATAAAAAATTTGGGATATTGCCTACACTGGATTTGGTGGTAACATTTGATGGAAAACGTAACACACTCGTTAAATCAGGTTTTGCTTCGTTAGACCCATCCATTGGTTTGGAGATTAGCTATGCCTCCATCGCTTTTTTAAGAGCAGGAGTTAAAAATTACCAACAGCTCAAAAATTTTGATGGCTCTACCTATCCGGTAGTGGAACCAACCTTTGGGCTTGGTTTTAAGTATAAAGCCATTTCGTTGGATTATGCACTCACTTCGGTAGGTGTGCAAACAGAATCGCTTTATACCCATGTGTTTTCATTGATGGTTAATTTGGATAAAAAAGATGAATAAATTAGTTGTCCTATTGGTTTTTACTGCCCTTGCAGTAACAGGGTTTGCACAACCTTATGGAAATGAATGGATTGATTTTAATCAAACGTATTATAAAATTAAAATTGGCAAAGAAGGAATTTACCGGTTAACCTATGCTAATTTATCCAATGTTGGCTTTCCTGTGAATGAAGATAATAAGAGAATACAATTATTTCATCGAGGAGAAGAGATTGCAGTTTTTGTTAATGATGTAAATGGAGATAATATTTTTAATGCGTCTGATTATGTGGAGTTTTACGGACAAGTAAATGATGGCACCTTAGATGCTGAATTGTATAGTCCTGCATCAACACAACCGCATACGTATTATAATTTATTTTCTGACACAACCGCTTATTACATAACAAGTAATATTGTGGATACAGGAAAAAGAATGCAGACTTCCAGCGAGTTTGTAGGAGGGGTTAATGAAAGTTATCATTTAGCCAACAACCTTACCCTGTTTACCAATGAATACACTCAAGGCCTAACTCAAGCTACGTATAATAGTTTAACCTCCTTTGGCATAGGAGAAGGGTTTACAGGGGATAGAATTACAGAAAATTCAAACCCCACAAAGGATTTCTTACTCACAAACATAAGCCAAACGGTTACTTCCGCCCCTGTGCCAACACTCAAGATACTACTGGTTGGCTTAAACGAGCAATCTCATACTATAACTGTTCAAGTAGGGCCTAATACAGGGTCGCTTTCATCGCTAGGCACCTATGATTTTACAGGTTTTAATAACCTGTTAATAGAAGAAAATATCAATTGGTCAGATGTTTCCGGAAGTGGAGAGTTAGTTGTTAGGGTACATGTAACAAATAATGGGGGGGCTAATTCTAATCTTTCAGTTTCTTATATTAACCTGGCGTATGCACAAAATTTTAATATGAATGGGGTATTAAGTAAAAAGTATAATTTAAGAAAAAAAGGAGCAGGGGGCAACGATGTAAGCATAACCAATGTGCCTGCAAATGCCAATGTATATGATATTACGGATGCTACCGATGTTCGAATGGTGAATGATGCCGAAATTAACCCAACAATTATACAGTGTAGTTTTTTGGATGCTACCGTAGAAAGAACACTTTGGGTAAACGAAATAAACCCTCTTGAGCCTGCGGTAGAGCCAGTTAGTTTTAGACCTATGAGTACGGCTGCTAATTACATTATAATTAGTCATTCTTCATTAATGAAACCGGCAGGAGGGTTTACTGATGCGGTACGGGCTTATGCCGGCTACCGAAGTACCGCTGCCGGTGGGGCATTTGATACTCTGGTGGTGGATATGCAGCAATTATACGATCAGTTTAGCTATGGCGAAATTACTCCCTTGGCAATACGCCACTTTATGGAATATATGGTTAACACGGGAAGCCCCGAGTATTTATTTTTGATGGGCAAGGCCTTGGTTGTGAGCTATAACTTTCATCGAAGACCCAAATCGGAATTTACTTATTACGATTTAGTGCCCACAGCAGGGCAACCTGGGGCAGACATCCCTTTTACTGCGGGTTTAGCGGGTGCCACCTACGAGGCTGCCGTACCCACTGGCCGATTAAGTGCCAGCAAGCCGTTAGACATTATTAATTATTTAAATAAAGTAATTGAGCATGAGTCAACTCCCTATAATGAGTTATGGCGTAAAAAGATGCTGAACCTAAGCGGTGGCAATAGCGAATCTGAATTAGCTACCTTTCGTGGTTATGTTGATGGCTATGCCAATACTGCAAAAGGGTTTTATTTAGGGGGAGAAACAACCACGCTATCTAAAACAACCTCAGCACCTGTAGAATTTATTAATGTGAGTAGTGAGGTAAACTCTGGTATAAATCAAATTACTTTTTTTGGTCACTCTGCGCCCAATGTAACAGATATAGACATAGGCCTTGTATCAGATCCTGCCAATGGATATAATAATAAAGGAAAGTACCCAATGGTGGTTATGAATGGCTGTAATATTGGAAATATTTACATCGATGATTACATTTTTGGCGAAGACTGGATATTAACGCCTAATTTAGGCTCTATCGCATTAATTGCACATACTTCTTTTGGTTTTAGTAGTACGCTTAATATTTGGAGCAATTTACTTTTCTCCTTAGGCTATGGCGATATTTATTATATGGATAAATCGATTGGCACTATTATCAACGAAGTAGGCAAGCAGATGGCGGCCATCTCCACAAGTCCATTTTTTATTACTCAAATCCAGCAAATGGGCTTACATGGCGATCCTGCCATTAAATTATTCGGCACCCAACTGCCTGATTATGAAATTAATAACACCAATATACAGCCAATAGAGCTAACCAATCAAGGGATAACTGCCGAAGCAGATTCGTTTGCCTTAGCGTTAGGCGTTCGAAATTTTGCTGCTTATTTAAACGATTCGCTTGATGTTTTTGTGCGCAGAACATTGCAAAATGGAACTGTTATTGATTATGACACCATAACCTATAAACCAGTACGGCACAGAGATACACTTATATATATTATCGATAATAATTACGGAGGAAATTTTGGTGCCAATTCGTTTGAAATTGTACTAGACCCTGCTGGTAAATTAACCGAGCTTGATGAGTTTAATAACAGGGTATTTTTTAATTATTTTATTCCAATCTCTGGTACGGTAAATCTATCTCCGCCAAATTTTGGCATTGTATCCGATGTTCCCTTTAATTTTAAGTCTCAAATTAGTAATCAACCCTCTGAAGAACGCAATGTAAGTTTTGCGTTAGATACAATTAGTTCAAGCACGAGCCAAAGCCCTGTTTATAGTGCCAATGTGGTTGGGGGTACACTTATAACCGAATGGAATAATGTAACTGTATTGCCCGATACGCCCGCAAATGACTCGCTCGCTTATTATTGGAAAACCAGTTACACCGATTTAAAGCCTGGAGAATCTAACTTAAAAACAGAAGCTACATTTACCTATATTAAAGATGGTGACGAAGGTTGGGCACAAGTAGCTTATCATCAAAAGAAACAAAATTCTTTAGCAGGGTTAGTTTTTAACGAAGGGAGTAGGGAAGTTCGTTTTGAAGAGATGCCGCTAGACTTTGACGTAAAAACTTTTGGAGCTAATAACCCTTTATTAACCTTTAATGATGTAGAATTAGTAATTGATGGGCAAAGTTTTATCCTTGGTACAGGGTTTCAAAGTTGTAGCAATAACAGGCTAGCCGTGGTTGCGTTTAATGATGCAAATGGAGCTCCTTATGCACCCATTTACGGGGGGCAGGTAGATGCTTGGACTTGCGGTTGGTCGCCACAAATAATTAACATTGTAAACGAAGGAGCAGGAAGCGGCAAAACCCTTGAGGAAGTGTTAGATGCAGTAGATTATAATGATTATGTGCTGGTATTTACCATTGGAGCCTTTGATTTTAATTTGCTTAGTGGTGCTGCAATTTCTAAATTAGAAGATGTAGGGGCAAACCCAGCTGTGCTGGCAAGCAAAACCCCCAACGAGCCTTACATTATGTTTGGCCAAAAAGGCAATGGTGCTGGCAATAGCATTGCTGAGCTAGTGGCCGATCCTGCAAGTTTAGAACCTACCGATGAGCAAATTATAAATTACACGGGGCAGGCCATAGGCATAAAAGGAGTTGGCGTAATGCGAAGTGTATTGATTGGGCCTGCTACTTTATGGGATAAACTTACGTTTGAAACAGAGCCATTAGTAGTGAATGATAAAATAGGAGTTGATATTATTGGTAAAGACTTTGCAGGCAATGAAACGGTACTATCAACCGGAATTCAGATTGATGAAACTCCACTAAACTGGATAAACCCTGTTACTTACCCGTTTATTACCCTACAATACAACGTAACTGATACCGTGGATAAAACAGCAACCCAGCTTAAAAAATGGATTGTAAATTACACGCCTGCACCAGAAGGGGTACTTGCATTTATTGGCAATGATAAATCGAATAGCTTACAGGTAGAGTTACAAGAAGGAGACTCTATTTATACCGAGTTTAGTTTTATTAATATTACCGACAAAATATTTGCAGGGCAATTGCCCGTAGAATATACGCTATTTAATACAGCTCAGCGGGTAAGTATTTCTAACACGCTATTAATCGACCCTCCAGCACCCAACGATACCGTTAAGTTTACGATACCTATTGGCACTAAGGGGTTAATAGGCGTTAATAATTTGAGCGTATTTGTTAATAATTTTACTCAAGCGGAGCAAATTTATGTAAATAATAATATTTCGCTTGCTGATTACATTACAGTAGTTAAGGATGAGACCAACCCACTGTTAGATATATCGTTTGATGGTCGGTATATTTATGATGGCGAAATAGTATCGGCAAGCCCAACCATAAACATTAAAATACTAGATAAAAATCCATTATTGCAAAAAACAGATACAACGGGTGTTATTATATTTTTAACATCCCCTTGCGAGGGTTGTGGCAAAGTGAGAATCCCTTTAAATGGCAGTGAAATTGACTACTCTGTGGCCAATAAAGAAAATCCATTCGAAATAATCTATCGCCCACAACAATTAGAAAATGGCGTGTATGAGTTAAGCGTACAAGTAGAGGATGCGAGCGGGAATTTGGCCGGAATTGAGCCTTATCTCATTAATTTTGAGGTGATTAACGAAGCTACTGTTACCAATTTCTACCCCTATCCAAATCCGTTTTCTACCAGTGTCCGCTTTGTTTTTACCTTAACCGGCACCGAAATACCTGAGGGCATTATGATTCGCATACTTACCGTTACCGGTAGGGTGGTACGTACCATTACCCAAGACGAAATTGGCCCGATTCACATTGGTAATAACAAAACAGCGTATGCCTGGGATGGAAGAGATGAGTTTGGGGATCAATTAGCCAACGGTGTTTACCTTTATAAAGTAACATTGGAAATTAAGGGCGAAAAGGTAGAACTCCGCTCATCTGGTGGCGATAGAGGATTTAAAAATGGCTATGGCAAAATGTATTTGTTAAGGTAGATGGCTATCATATAACTAAGGCTTGATACCAACGTCATTACCGAGCGCCCGCCTCCCGAAGTTGTACGGAGGGCAGTTTCAGTAAAAGAGTTCAAAGAAAGTGGTGAAAAGGAGCGTGTAGTTAGTTTTAGCTTACCTTCAAAGGATAAAGAAAAGTTAGCTCAGTATCCTGAAATGGCTGATAAGACCATTCAATGCAGACTCCTTAGAATTGAACTAGAAGATGGTAATGTGGAAATATTATGCACTTCTTTAACAGATATTAAAAAGTATAAGCACTCAGAATTTAAAGCACTTTATCATTATCGGTGGAATGAGGAAGAGATATTGCCTAATGAGTATTTTTTCCTCTATAAACGCTTTCAGATTTTAGGAGATTTTTGGATTTCTTCTGCTGAAGTTGCTACTCATAATTTAAGCAAAAAAATGGTTTTAGAGTATGTCGATATACTCAATCAGGCAATTTATCCTTATTTAACAAACAAAGGAAAAAAAGAGTATTGCAAACTTATTGGCTGCTAACCAATTTTAGTATTGCTTGCCCTTTATAAATTCATCTAACAACCCATTGGTCTGTTGCTGGAGCTTTTTCTTAAAAAATGAAGTGCCACCAAGTAATAAACCTTGAAACCCGATAGCCTGCTTAGCCCAATTATGCAGGTTAAAGCTATCGGTATGTTTTATAATTTTATCCTCTTTAAATTCAAAGGTTGCCTCAATTTTATTAAGTACTGGTCTGCCAGTTTTGCGGAAGGTATAAGAGACATTCCAATGAGCAGAGCCGTTGGTTTCTGTTGCTTCTACCTTGGAAAATTCTACTTTTAAATTGTGTGCATTTTTGCATAGCATTACCCACATTGCTTTGGCTCTATCTCCATTTAACGTACCAAAAGCCGGGTCGGTAAATTCAATATCATTATGATAACAGCTTATCATAGTGGTGCTATCCAAGGCTGCAAACGCTGTATAAAATTTAGTAATTAGTGCTTTGCTCATCTTCCAAGGCTTTAAGTGAGTGTTTGATATGGGTTGATGCATTAAGGGTGCTATTTATAATGTCAACCACAACTCCATCTTTATTAATTACATAGGTGTATCTGCCAGATACCAAGCCTAAGAAATCTCTAGGCACTCCAAGTAGGTTTCTTACTTTATTATCAACATCGCTAAGCAAGGTAAAAGGAAGGCTGTGTTTTTTTGCAAAGTTGGCATGGCTTTTAGGAGAGTCGGCACTAATGCCTACTACCTCGCAGTTATACGCTATAAATTGCGAATAATTATTTCTAAAACCGCAGGCTTCTTTGGTGCAAACAGGGGTGTCATCTTTAGGGTAAAAATAGAGCACCAAATTTTTGCCATTTCTTAGCTCATTAATATCAACTATTTTGCCATTTTGGTTGGGTAATGAAAAAGAGGGCAACCGGCAGCCTGAGTTTAGCCTTTTCATAACTTTATCAAGTTAAAAATTATACCCCTCATATTCCATTGTAAATTCATTGGGGGCAAATACAGGGTTTAGACGAATAGAATTGTACTCGTATTTTTCATAAAGCCCTTTGTTGTCAAATACTTTAATAACCAGGGGGAGGTGCGTTTTCTTATCAATGAGTAACGTCATTCTTTTGGCATAATGCGTAGGCACTTTAATCTCTTGCCCTTCTTCTACATCTTCGTAATCATCAACATCTTTATTTAGCTCTAAAATGGCATAAGCATTTATATGCAATTTATTGGCAATGTCATCTAAGGTTTCATTAGGTTTTACTTGGTAAGGTATTAGGTCATAATCGTTGTTTTTAAGTTCTAAGTGGTACATTTCTTTACCTTGCCATATCACATTTTCTTTACGTTGCAGTCGTTCTTCCGATAATTTAGAACTTAGCTCATATTTTAGTATGCTTATCATTAAATCAAAGCCTGAATCATACACTACATGGTGTTGGTTCCGTCTCATGAGCGAGCCATGGGGATCTAAGTATAAATTAATCCAAGGAAATGAGTTTAAGTTAACAACAGTTTTTGGATTACCTGCCCGCGCTAAAACCTCTACACCCTCTTTAGGTGCTAGCTGCTTAACATACACCTTGTACGGTTCTCTTTGGAGCTTAACTTTCGAAAGTTGTATTACATACTCGTCCTCAATTCGCTCTTCTTTTTTTATTTCGGCAATAAACCCTTCAATTTTGGCAACCTCTTTATACATCATTACAATTACTTCCATAGCCGTTTGACCATAGGTTGTTGATGCTGAAATTAGTATAAATAAAACAATTGCGTATTTTTTCATAAAAAAATTAACCACCGGATTTTACCAATGGTTAATGAACGAAGATAATACTATTTAGGTTCTTTAGTTATTAATGGGGCAATACTTTTCTAAAATATCCATAGGCAAAAGTGCCTAACATGGCCGAGCCTATAAATATGGCAAACACCGTATAACCCGATCCCATTAACACGAACATCATGCCAGAACAAACACCGGTTAATGCCCATCCCATACCAAAAATAGTTCCTCCTAAAATATACCTCCACCATTCGTGGCTTTTGTCGTTAAATGGATGGGTAATACCCTGAATGGTTTTAACCTTGCCTTTTTTAAATAGTTGGGTAATAATGATGCCTATAATTACGCCTGACATAATAATGCCGTACATATGAAACGACTGAAAGTGGAACATCTCAATAATTCTGAAGGTTGAAATAGCTTCTAATTTCCACATCCCAAAGCCAAACATAAAGCCAACAACCATATATTTAAATAATTTCATTTTTTTCTAGTTTAAAATGCGATACGTAAAATATGAGGCAGGATTAACCAAGTCATTATTAACCCACCCGTAAAAAATCCGATAACAGCTACTAAAGAGGGGATTTGCAAATCGGCTAAGCCCGAAATGGCATGGCCAGAGGTACAACCACCCGCATACCGAGCACCAAATCCGATTAAAAAACCACCCCCCACAATAATTATTAGTCCACGAAGCGTAAATAAAGAACCCCAAGAGTATAAGTTCCAAAAGGCCGGGATGTTATTATGAATTACATCCTTGCCAGGTATTAAAGGCACTGTGCTTATGGTAAGCAGGTTTTCTTCGGCAATGTTATTAAGGGTATCTACGGTGGCTTGCGATACATGCGCCATGCCATCGCCTCCAAAATAATTGGCGGCAATATAGCCACCAAACATAGCCCCTAAGGCAACCATTAGATTCCAGCCTTGCTTTTTCCAATCAAAATCAAAAAAATCGGCATAGTCTCCAGCACCATCGGCAGCGCACATCGTCCTTAAATTGGCCGATAAACCAAAATCTTTGCCAAAATATAATAATAAGAACAAGGTTGTTCCTATGGTAATACCACCCATCCACCAAGGCCATGGCTGGCTAATAAAAGCGTGAATTTGTTCTAAAATTTCGTACATAATAATTGTTCTTTTCTGAGGTCAAAATTTGCCCTTAATATAGTTTTTTAATATGATAAATATCAATCCAATGGCAGATTATTATTAGATAAGCGTGTCTAAACATTTTTTCTATAATTTTATTAAACTGACGTAGGTCATTGTTGTGCAGTTTTAAACTCAATTATTTTGCATCTATCAATAAAAATCATGGAGAAACAATTTGATAAAATACCCGAACACTTAAAGCCCAAGGACAAAGGAACAGATACTTTGTTTAAAAATGGGCTGATGGAAAAATTTACCAGAACTCATATATCGGTACCAGTAACAATGCACCTAATAATTGTAGGGTATGTTTCATACCTGGCCTTACAACAATTTAGCATTCTAACGTTTATTCCAATTTTTGCTGCAGGCATTCTTTTTTGGACATTTTCTGAATATTGGGTTCACAGGTATGTGTATCATGTACACACAGAAAAAAAATGGTTGCTTAAAATTCAACATATGGGGCATGGCATTCACCACCAATACCCCAAAGACCCTACAAGACTTGCTATGCCACCTTTGCCAGCCTTAATTCTTATTTCAGCTTTTTACGGTCTGTTCTATGGTATTTTTTGGTTAATAGGCAATGCAAATCTTGCCATTATTTTTTTTCCAGGGTTTTTATTAGGCTATGTTGGCTACATTTCGTTTCATTATTTACAACATGTACTCAAGCCTCCTAAATTTGGTCCCATAAATAGGTTGTGGAAATTTCATGCACTTCATCATTATAAATACCCTGAAACTAAGGCCTTTGGAGTGACTACTAAATTGTGGGACATTGTATTTGGCACACTGCCAGACGAAAAAGTTTAATGCAGAAGCATTAAAATATTTCAATTTCACACATTTCATTACTTCTAAGTATTACTTTTGAAGCAAATGGAATGTTATGGGCTTTGAAAATACACATTGTCGTGATTGTAAGCATAGACACGGAGGCAGGTTTAAAGACATAAGTTCTGAGTCTTTAGAAACATTAAGCAATAATAAAACGTGTAATATCTACAAAAAAGGGCAACTTTTATTACACGAAGGCAGCCGCCCTATGGGTGTGTATTGCATTAA
>JALSJD010000080.1 GCA_026989535.1 Cyclobacteriaceae bacterium | reverse complement strand
TATGGTTGCTATCGTAAAAATTTTTTTCATATTAAAAATTTAATATCAGTAAGTAAAGATAATACTCAATGCTACTCATACATTTGAGTGTTTCAAAACACAACGTTCTTCTTAATTAGTGTCTGTCCATAAAGTAAATGTTTTTGAAAATCACAATTATCAAAAATCAAAACACAAATAAAACCCAAAACGCAATTATTATAATAATCAAACTCTTAATAGGTTTGAAATTTTTATTAGTAACTACTCCGCCAACAATAGCACCTCCTAGTTGCTGTGAGGATAGAATTTGTCGTTGGTTGTTCATTGAATTTCTGCTAGTGTGTTAGTTACTAAATTGGTTTACTAAATTTTTGCTTTGAACAAGGCAAAATTTGCAAGCATAGCAGCGTTACGGTTGAGAATTTTAACCTGTCTGCCGAATACAGGCAGGCACAGTGCAAAGAAAAAAGATAGGAAAAATAGTGAATGAATTTAGTAATTAACACACTAAACATAGACAGATTCCGCATATTTCTTCTCCGCCAACTGGCGGATACGGAATGACGTTGTTTTTTTGGTTTAGGTTTAAACAAATGGCTGAGTAGTTACTTTTTTTTATTTTCATTTTTTGGAGTTTATAGACAAGCACTAATTAAATATAAGAAGGGTGTACGTTTATTTATTAACAGCAGTGGGCTCAAACATACCGGGAATCGGATTGGGTGTATTCGGGTTTCTATCCACTTCGGTTTGTGGGTATAAAAACCGCTGTGGAAACTGACTGCCTGTATTGGCTGGCACCTGCACCCGTACAATAGGCTCATTTAATGTGCGTAATACATCATTAAACCCTCCTATTTGTCCAAAAAAGGTAATATATCGTTCTTCCAATATCTCTCTTAAAAGTGCATTATCATTGGTAACACCGTCCTGGTTTTCTATTCCTCCGTTGTTAAAATCTGCTGCATTATAGGCATTGTACTGTAATGTGCTATTGCCAATGTAGCCTCCGGTAGCCATATAGGCTCTAAACTCGTTAAGATGTCCTAGTCCTACTGTAAAACTCTCACTTCTGGCTCCTGCTTCGGCAAGGGTTAAAATATTTTCTTCGTACGAAACGATAGGAAATGAATTTTCTGCTGAAAATATGCCCCCTGTATTGGGTACGGCATTATTGCCAGCAGTTATCAACAGGTAACTAAAACGTGCAGCTTCATCTGTTTTGGTATTTCCTCTATAATTAGTAGAGGCAGGGTCTAGCAAATTAACTATAGGCGTACCGCTTGCACTAAGATCATCGGCTCTATTGCTTGTAAAAAACTGAAAATAAAGGTTTTGGGCACCCACAATATTTTGGTGTTGGGCAAGCATGGTATTTGCGGGGCTACTTATTCCTTGTAAGGCTGCGTTATACGCATTTTGATAGTTGCGAGTTTGCATAAAATACCGTGCCTTTAGTGTATAGGCTACTTGTATCCAACTGTCTGCATTGCCATTAAAGAAAATATCCGATCCCACTCCAGGTGTGCCGGTTCCTGCTGATAAATCTAGAATGGCCTGATCTAACAACTCTTGCAATCCTGCATACACCTCTGGTTGCTCTTCATATACCGGTGTTTGAAAATTTACATAATCTCCTGCTTCTGCAAATGGCACCTTACCCCAAAGAGAGGTAGAGGTACCTACGCCAATGGCATAAAGCACATTGGTAATACCCGTAATAACACCAATATTTCCTTCAGACTCAGCTGTTTGTTGCGTTACTATTGCATTTCTAACTACATTGGAGTAAATGTCTTCCCAGTTTGCACTAAAATCTCCTGCAGTAGAAAGGTAGTTGTAAAACCCTTCGTACTGCCTATCTTCCCCTTTAAAATAGCCAGCCCACATGCCAGATTTTCTGGCTAGGTCTCCTTCGGTTACCTGAATTAATGCCACCTGAGCACCTGTTAAAATATTATCAGAAGGGGCTTCGGTGGGCACATTCGGATTATTATTAATGCCTTCAATAAGGGAATCGCACCCCAAAGTGAGGATGCCTGTTATTATAAATAAAACTATTATTAGCTTCTTCATTATCTTTTAGGTTAATGTTAATATCTTATTTTGATGGTAAAAATATAGGACTGAGTACCAGGGCTGTTAAAGTAATCTATCCCTCTGGCTGTTGAAACCCCTGTTAAATTAGTGTCAGGGTCATTGCCTTCAAATTTAGTCCATACTAATAAGTTTCTGCCTGTGGCCGAAAACTCAATAGACTGGAGTTTAGTGAGGTCTCTAAACTTGGTTGAGTTTAATGAGTAGCTCACGGCAACTTCTCTTAAGCGAGTCCAAGAACCATCTTCAATAAATTGCTCGAAAGCGCCATTAAAATAACCTCCTGCTCCTGTGTACCAAGCTTCGGTAAGTGCTACTGGACCCGATCCAAAATCCTGAATATTGCCTCTAAAGGTAGTTCCGGCAGGAATTACTGCACCAGTATAGGTTAGTAAATCCTGAGGAGCTGTGGTTTCAATGGCTGTTTCTGGAGTAAGTCCGTAATCTGTTAGCACACCCCTGGTGCCTGCAGCAATATCTGCCCCCTGAAAGGTTTCGAATAGTATATTAAGCGAGAAATTTTTATACGAAAATTGAGTCATAGCACTGCCTCGCCAATCGGGATTAGGGTCGCCAATTACGCCATCGGTACTGGCCAGATTGGGGAATCCGTTTTCCCCTAGTTGTATAGACCCATTTTCATTTCTTGCCCACTTAGCACCCCAAAGTACACCAAGCTGCTGGCCTTCAACCGCTCTAGAAGAAATACCTCCTAAGCCTCCCAGATCGAGATTTTCTACCCCCTTTAAGCCTAGTACTTCGTTTTTGTTTCTATCCCAAAGTACACCAACCGACCAGCTAAAGTCGTTGTTTTTAATGATATTGTAGCTTATATCTACTTCCATACCTCTATTTTCCATGGTTCCGGCATTGTCATAAATTCGGCTGTATCCGGCAGAAGTGGCAATGGGTATATTAAAAAGTATATCGGTTGTTCTATTATAATAATAAGTAAAACTGGTTTTTAAACGATGGTCAAAAAACCGTAAATCAGTTCCAAATTCAATTTCTTTTTTACGTTCAGGTTTAAGAAACGGGTTTCCTACGCTTGCACTTGGCAAAAAGGTTCCGTCTCCATAAAGGGCAGCATCTATACTACCTCCAAATGGGTCGGAGTAATTAGGTGGTATAAACTCACTAACAGTATTATAAATACCAGGCTGAATGCCTACTTCTGCATACGCAACTCTTAACTTGCCAAAGCTGAAAATCGTTGATCCCATAAGTGAAGGTAGTTGAGAAAACTGCCAAGCTGCTGTAATGGATGGATAAAAGAAATTATTGTCTGACTCTTCACCAAAGGTAGATGCTGTTTCGTAGCGACCTGTAATAGTTGCAAATAACATTTCGTTATACCCTATTGTAACGGATGTGTAAGCTGCTGCTGTGCGCCTTAAGCTTTCAGAATCACCAATGTCGGTAAAATCTCGCTGGGCATTATTAAAATCTTTTAATTCTATAGGCAATATAAAATTTGATATACTTCCTCCTACAAAAAAAGTTTTTCGGCTATTATAATTAAATCCTATGAGTGCTTCGGTATTAAATTTATCTCCTAAATCAGGTTTTACTATCGCCATCACGTCTGAATTAAACTGAAGTCTTTGACGCATATTATCACTAAATGCCCCGGTTGAATTAACTTGCCCAGCAGAAAAAGGATAAATAAATTCATTTCTCCTTTCGGTAAAATTATCAATACCGCCTCTAAGCACAAACTCCAACCAATTAGCGGGGGTAATATTAGCTTGGCTACTCATTAACACACGGTTAACAATGGCTTCATTTTGTTGGCGATTCATTGACCACATTGGGTTATTAAATCGAGGGTTTGTACCAGCACCAATAGGGTTACGGTAAGCCCTTTGTCTGTTTCGTATGGGCTGTGCGTTGGGTGCGGCATAATAATCGCCTATATAATCAGTATTATCGAAATCGGCAGGTGTTCTCAAAAGCGGAATAATCATTCCACTACTGCTATTTCCTCTTCTTACCCGATTAGATTGTGTTCTCATATAGGAGGCATTGGAACTTATTTTTATTACATCGTTAAATCGCATATCTGCATTTAGCCTAAATGTGCTTCTACGGTAATCGCTATTAGCTCTTACAACGCCTTGCTGATTAAAATCACTAAGGCTAAAAAATAGGTTTGATTTTTCATTTCCTCCACTAAGGCTTAGGGAGTTATCAAAATAATTTCCGTCTTGAAAAACAAGGTCGTAATTTGAGTCGGTAAAAATATCGCGCGACCTTTTTTGAAGGATATTATAATACATTGTTCCATCCTGCGCCCTAAAAAAAGCCCCGTTGCTATCCACCAGATCAGCACCCCCTTCTCTGTCTGCAATTTTATCGCCCCAAGAACGCTGAGTGCCTTGTTCAAAATTGCCATTATTGCCTTGGCCATACGCTGTTTGCAAATCATGCTTGGTTAAAATTTTATCAACCGAATAGCTAGATCTATACGTAATGTCTATTTTGTCTGTTGTTCTCCCTTTTTTGGTTGTAATCATTATTACACCATTAGCGGCTCGTGTACCCCAAAGGGCAGCAGCAGAAGACCCCTTTAAAATATCAACACGAGCAATGTCGTCTGGGTTAATATCGTTAAGTCGTGACTGCTGTACAACCCCTCCTGTGCCCCCTCCGGTAGATGAGTTACTGATGGGTATTCCATCCACAACAATCAATGGTTGGATGCTTCTCCCAATTGTACTTGCTCCTCTGATTTGAATATGGGAGCCTGCTCCGGGGTCGCCAGAAGTTCTTGTAATTCTTACACCAGAGGCTTTGCCAGCAATGCCATTTATGATATTTCCTTCGCCCGAGTTAGCAATTTGAGCTCCGTCAACTTTAGATGAGGTATAACCAAGCTTATCTTTTTCTTCTTTAAAACCTAGAGCTGTTACTACTATTTCTGATAATTGGGTTATATCTGAAGTAAGTTCTACATTAATAATACTTTTAGCCTCTATGAGTACCTCTTTGCGTGTATAGCCAATAAAAGAGAATACGAGTGCTTCGGCATTTTCAGGAACAGAAAGTTTGTAATTGCCGTCCATATCGGTAACGGTACCGTTATTAGTGTCTTTTACAATTACATTAACACCCGGTAGCGGCAGCCCATCGTCTGAGGAGGTTACCTTACCGGTTATTTGTTTTTCCTGTTTAAAAATAGTTGCAGATAGAAGCTTGCGAGAAGAATGTACTGGGCTGTCTATGCTCGAATCAGCATAATAGTTGGATGAGTTAGTGTTAAGATAAGCACTACTTTTAATTGTTTTTACAGATGTTTTTTTTGATACAGGTATAATGGCATAGGTATTTTTCTTTATTTTCTCAAATTTAAGTCCTGAGTTTGTTAATATGTTTTTGAGTATTGTTTCTATATTTTGATTAGTGTGGTTTGCCAAAGCACTAACATATTTTCCAACAAGGTTTTCTTCTTCGTATAAAAACTCAATTTGACGGCTTTCTTTTAGCTGATCCAGCACTTCCATTAATGAAACTTTTTGGGTGGCTGGCAAAGTATTTGTCCTCGTTTCCTGTACAAAATTTCCTTTTGCATCTTGAAGTGCAACTGCGCAAATTAGCGTAATACTCACAAAAAGGCTATTTTTAAGGGTGTAAAATGTTTTCATAGGCTATGTGTTTTATATTGTTATTGCCAATAAACTAGTTATTGTCAATAACCAGTTTATTGTTTTTTCTTGTGATATGTATATTTAACGATTTTGATAAGGCATTTATAAGGTCGTCTGCATTTTTAACAGATATTTCACCGGTAAGCTTTCTACCTTTTAGGCTATTATCTTTAATGTTAACTTCCAGCCCGTAATTATCTTCCAAAATAAGGGCGATATCATTCAATGACGTATTGTTAAAAACAAGTTTATGTTGTGTCCAAGAGGTGTATGTTTCGGTATTAATTTTACGCTTATTAAATGTTTTTGATTTGCTTGATATTTTTACTAACTCACCCGGTATCATAATCATTTTGGTGGTGTCGGAAGGTATTGTTTTAGAAAGCTCTATTCTTCCGGAACTAAGTGCCACTTGTGTGGCGCCTCGCCTGTTGTGTACATTAAATTGCGTGCCTATTACTTCTACATTTACTTGGGGTGTATGCACAATAAATTTCACAAAGGATGTGTTTTCTATATTGTCATGAGTTTCATGAGTTTTAAGCAACTTATCTACTTTAAAAAATGCTTCGCCTTGTAGCCAAACTTCACGTGTTTTTCCACTTTGCCAACCTTTACTAATGGTTAGTTTTGAGTTGGAATTTAATGTTACTTCTGATCCGTCAGGAAGGGTTATGTTTGTTATTTCTCCAAAATCGGTAGTGTGTGTTTTTTCGTGTCCGCTAAGGCTGTAATTCCATAAAACAAACCCAAGAACAGCAACACCAATAAAAACAGCTGCCACACGGGATAGGGTACTCCAACTAAAAAACGGAACCGTTTTGCTTTTTTGCTCCTCTTCCAGTTTTTGATTAAGCTTGGCAAAGCGAGATTTGATTTCCTGATTAGACAGGCCTTCAGCTTTATTAAACTTAATACCCAAAATTAATGCTGTGGCAAGCTCAATAGTTTCCTTTTGCTCAGGATGTTGAAGGATCCAGGCATCCCAGAACTTTTTATCCTTCTTATTATTGTTTTTTACCCAGTTGTTAAAACTTGGATCAGCAACAAGTTCTTCTATTTTTTTCATTAGTTACTATTTTTAATCGCAGGGCAATAGCCCTTTTGGTTTAATTCCCCGCCCTTGGGTCGAAAATTGGTGACTTTCAAAAAAAAGACCCCTTACTGTTTTTATAGAGGTGTTGAGTTGGATTATATACTCTCTTTTTTTATTTTTTATTTTTCTAACATTGAGAGGAAAAGCATATTGCAGATAATTCTTTGAATAATGCGAGTTAATGGAAGAAAGGAGCCATAGCCAAAACAATGTGGAGCCTGCTTATTATCTTGAGCAGGTTATTGTTTCTTAATGCTTTAAACGCTTTGTAAATAAGGTTAATTACCGACTGGTAGTTTACGCCCATTAAATCAGCTACTTCTTCGTAAGAAAGCCCTTCGTAGTATTTTAAATAGATGGCTTCCTTCTGTCTTTTGGGCAATGAATTTAATGCTTTGGTAATTTTATTTTTCTCTTCGTTAGAAGTTTCGAGGTTAATTACTATTTCCTCTTCTGAAAAAGAAAGATTGGGCTCTTCTAAAAATATTTCTTTAGAATGATGTTCTATTTTTCTATTTTTTTGAATTTTTTTTATGAGGTCTCTTCGTGCGGAGGCCAATAAATAGGATTTTATTGATTGCACCGCAGCAAGCTTTTTTCGGGTTCTCCATAAATTTAAAAAGAGATCCTGAATGCAATCTTCTGTTAAGGAAATATTTCCACCTATTTTATTTAAATAGTTGTATAACGCATTATAATTATCATAGTAGATTTCAGAAAAAGCTTCTTTGTCTCCCTCTTTAAATTTTTTCCACAAATGATATTCATTCATTTTGCTAAATTGTTGAAATAATTTTAAAAACCGAAAATGACAGTAATGTAAATAATTTAGCTGGTGATTTGTTAAATTTAACCTGATTAATTCATGAATCTTTGTTATGAGCATTTCAAGTATCTGACAGTCAAGTGCTCGCACAGGATTTTGGAACGGAGGCGTAGCGAGCTACGTTGAGCACCAAAATTCGAGCAAAGCCTGTACCGTACTTTAGTCGGTATGCTTGAATGGTAGGTAATTGGAATGCGTAATAGATTATTCATGAATTATTCAGGTTAAAAAGAATAGTTGCCTTCTTTACCACTAATGCCATCTTCATATTGCCGTTCTGTAAAATTCACATTTCCCATTTTATCCACCATAATTAGCGTAGTGCAGCGAGTGCCATAACCTTCCACATTAATAAACCGTGATGACAAAGCACGTTCTTTTTCTAAAGAAAGTCCTGTTTTTGGCAGCATATTGTCGTTTGCTATTTGTTGGTTAGCCATCGCTTCAAAAAGAGCTTCTTTATCAAGGCTGGATTGAGAAAGCAAAGGTGTCAATGCTGCTTTTCCTGTCTCTACTTTTGGCCAATTGCTGTTTAAAAGAGCATTGCTTAAGCCATATAAACCCGTGCCTAGTTGGGCTATTTTATTGCCATAATTGGAGTAATACCAAGGGTCGTTAAAACTGCCTACAATTAAACTATACCCATTATACCTGTTGCCTGTTTTACTAAGAGCCAATAAATACTCTTTCGGGTTAAACTCACCTTGTAAGTAGTCAGAAACCAGTTTTCCTCTGGTGGGTGCATTGGGTTTAATGTTAGCAATATCTCTATAATTGGTGAGCATGGCCATATAGCCATTTTTGGTTATGCCCATCCAGGTGCCGCCTCCTTCTAAGTCTTTTCCTGCTAAAATATTGGTGTTTTCTTGCCAATAATTGGCTGGCAATGTGGGGCGTTTATAAAATTCATCGCGGTTAGCCAAAATAATGAGCGGGTACTCTTTGTTTTGTTTATAGGATAAAAAGATTAAACACATATTGAAGTCTTAATCAGGATATGTAATATTTAGTGAAGCTTTGTGTTTTAAATAGCTTTACCACAGAGCTACACAAAGAAGGCACGGAGTAACACAAAGAAAAAAAATAGCCAATAGCTTATACCTCATATTCACTATTCGCTTTACGGATATTTACAAAACCAAATTCTACTGCTAAAGTTCCAATAATGAGTAAAATTATTAGCCAGCTACTAGCCATCATTATAGGATTTGCCCAACCGTAAATAGATGGCTCAAAAACAAACTCTATTGTATGCTCTCCGGCAGGAATTTCCAATGCCCGCAACACATAATTTGCTCTTAAAATAGATGCTTCCTTTCCGTCTATAGTAGCTTTCCAGCCCTCTTTATAATAAATTTCAGAAAATATTGCCAAGCCGGCTGCCTCATTATTCGATTTGTAAACTAAGTGATTGGGAGCATACTTTGCAAGAGTAATAGTACCATTACTACTTAACGAACCTGTTAGTTTAAATTTAGTTTGATTTATAACTGCAGTGGTTTTGGTATCAATTTCCTGAGTTTTAGCCAATTCATCATCTGCAGAATTTACGTTTTCTACTCTGGAAACAAACCATGCGTTTCCATTGGCACTCTCATTTTTTACAACGGCCTCTTTTCCCGAACCCAACATCAGGTACTTTGTATTAAGCATATTTAACACTCCTAAACTCGAAAAATCCATATTGCCGCTTCTTAGCAATTCAATTACCTTTTGATGCTCTGCGGTTAACCCACTAGAGATTAAATCTTGATATCTTCTGATTTTAGCCCCATGATACCCTCCAATAGATTTATGATAATAGCTGGTGCGTGCTTCGTTCCATGGGTTCTGGAGGTTAAAAACCCTAAAATCAAGTGCTTTGTCACTTAATATTAGCTTATCAGCCTCTGTTTTTTGAAAGAATGTACGAGCAGGATTTCTTTTAAAACTGCTATCGTTCAAGAGTTTTTTATCGGTACTCCATAAATCAATTAGCATTAAAAAGGCTAGCGTAAGGTAAAGAACTGGTGGCTTAATTCTTTTGGTAAATGTTGCAAAAACTGCCACTCCAAAAATTGCAATCAAAAAGAAAGTAGCAAGCGCACTATCTTTTAAGAGTGATTGCCTATCTGCTTTAAGTGGTGCTAAAAGCCATTCGGGCAATTGTGCATCTACAGCACCACTATAATTAATAAGGCCAGCAAAAAGCCATAATACTATTGCAAACCCCGCTGTGGAACCAACGGCTATTGCTAATTGCTTCTTTGTTTTACTATTCCATTCTAGGGGTAGAAATTTTTCTAACCCAATAAAGCCCAGTAAATTCATTGCCAAAATAGGAATGATAATGGCAAAGGTTACCGACCTAAACTTATTATACCCAGGAAAATAATCGAACATAAAGTAGTTGAAACTACTAAAACTGCTACCCCAAGTGAGCATAATTCCGAGAACAGCAATAATGCTCATCCAAATGGTATATCGTTTAGGTAAAGTAATTAATGCCAATACTAGTAAGAATAGAATGATAGCACCAGCATAGTAGGGGGCAGAATACGATTGGTTACCCCAATAGGTAGGCATGCCTTGTAATTGTTGTTCAGCTTGCGGTTTAGAGGCCCCTTGTTTAAGCATAAACTTTCCTGTTTCGGAGTCTAAGTCTAATTTTTGGCGAGAAGATCCCCCTATTATATTTTCAAAAAACAGGGTCATTGGCTCAAATATTCCTTGGCTATATTCAAAGGCATATGCCTTAGTGAGGCCATCTTTATTCTCACCTGTTTTCACTTGGCTAAGCTCTGATTTGCCTCTAATTGAGTACTTGCTATATTCCATTGTACTTAGCAAAGAGCCTATAAAAGTGGCTAAACCAAGTGCTGCGGCAGCCACCAGTATCCCGCTTCGTTTTAAAAATGGAGTTAATTCCTTGTCTTTAAATGCAAAAAATAATTCTGAAATACCATAAGCAGCAATCATTAAAAATAAGTAATAGGTAATTTGCAAATGACCTACCCGTAGTTCAAGTGCAACTGCCAAGGCAGTTAACGTAAAGCCTACTAAGTGCTTGCCCTTAAAAACAGTTCTAATACCTGCCAGTACCAAGGGCATAAATGCCACGGCTGCAATTCTGGAATTATGACCAGCAGAAATACCAATAATATTATAAGAAGACAGCCCAAAAGCCAATGCTCCGGCAATGGCTAAATAAGGCCTCACACCAAATGATACTAATAAAATATAAAAACACAGGAATGATAAATAAACGATACGTACGGGATGAGGCAACCCGAATGCCACCGCAATTTGGAGTTTGCCAAGTATGCCATTGCCCCATTGTACATTAATAAGATAACCTGGCATACCGCTAAACATAGCGTTTGTCCAAAGGGCTTCTTTGCCTGTGGTTTCTCTAAAATCAATTAGTTCTTTGGCACCGCCTTCCCATTGCTGAATATCATGCTGGCTTAACGATTTATGCTCGAAAAAGACAGGCTTAAAATAGATAATGGTAACCAACAAAAACACTATGATGGCTACTAAATGAGGCAGAACCTGTTCTTTAAAATTGATTTTACGCATAATAGGAAATTAAACTGCTAATATCTTTAAACCATTTTAGATAGGAAAGGTATTGTTTAACTTTAAACCCTCTTATATAACAAATGCTCAAGATTGTCGTCATTACCGAGCGTTAGGCAAGGCAGGCTTCTGGCGGAGTCCTAACCATTGACAGAGTAAAGAATTTCAAAGAGGGGATGCCGGAACAGATCCGGCAAAGTGTATAAAAAGCACGTTTCTCCGCATCCGTTGCGAGGTCTCCATTTTAAAGTATTTCGGTCATTCCCCTCCGCTGATCCGCCAACTGGTCGGATTTTACTCTATCAGAGACGCTCCATCGGATGCAGTTCCTTTAAATAAAATCAAATTAGGTAATAGGGCTTGCCCATTGATTGACAGCATTCAGGTTTTAAGAAACACCTGTTGGTTATACAGTTGAAAAAAGTGCAAGTTTTTTCTATAATAGCTTAAAAGAGCATGAATTAAATACTTTTGCACTATTTAAGTATTTGATAACCAAGTAGATGTAATAAAAAGTGCAAAAAGTGGTATGGTAATACTAAAATCTGCACTTTTAGTGCAATAGTTTGGAGAGTAATCCTTAAATTTGCATTATGGTGTTTAGTTTAGAAATATTAAGGAGCAGAATTAAGCTGGATAATAGTTGGAGAGAAAGCCGTAGAATCCCTTTTTATAGTGGTTATAATAAACGGAGGTATTATAAAACTTTTTATGCGCAGGTAAAACAAACTAAGTTGCACCGAGCGGTTGTGCTAATGGGCCCTAGGCGGATTGGCAAAACCGTTATGATGTACCAGGCCATCCAAAATTTATTAGATGAAGGCATAAACCCTAATAAAATACTGTATTTTAGTTTGGATACGCCCATATTTACAAATGTGGCTCTTGATGAGTTGCTGACTTACGCCCTTACACTTAATGGTACTACAATAGAAGGTTGCTATGTATTTTTTGATGAAATTCAATATTTAAAAGATTGGGAAATTCATTTAAAGAGTTTGGTCGATAGACATAGAAAAACCAAGTTTATAGCCAGTGGAAGTGCTGCGGCAGCACTGCGTATGAAGAGTTTAGAAAGTGGGGCAGGCAGGTTTACAGATTTTTTTCTTCCGCCTCTAACATTTTCAGAATACATTGATTTAAACGCTTTTGATTCGTTAATTGAGAAGGTTGAAGTTGATTTTTATGGGGTAAAAAAGTTTTACAAAGCAAATAATATAGAAGAGCTGAATCGGCATTTTTGTGATTATATAAATTTTGGAGGGTTCCCAGAAATTGCGCTATCCAAAGAAAAAATCCCCAATCCAGAGCAGGTTATTCAAAAAGATATTACCGATAAAGTTATTATGAAGGATTTGCCGGGGCTTTTTGGTATAGAAAACACGTTGGAACTGCAACAGTTTTTTAATGTATTATCTTACCGAACGGGCGAAATAATGAGCTATAAAAATGTTTCAACAGAAACAAAAACGGATAATAAAACCTTGAAAAGATATATCGAGTATTTGGAGTCTGCTTTTTTGATTAAAGTATTGCATCGGGTAGATGTTACCGCTAAACGATTTAAAAATATTACACAGTTTAAAGTGTACTTAACCAACCCTAGTCTTTTTACTGGGTTGTTTGGTAGTGTAAAACCAGAGGAAGAAAGGTTTCCTCATTTGGTAGAAACAGCCATTTTTGCACAATACTTACACCGAGATTATAATTACTTGCGCTATGCCAACTGGAAACGAAATGGGAGGGAAGGAGAAGTAGATTTAGTGCAGGTGAGCCCAAATTTTCAGAAAGCACAATGGGCTTTAGAAGTTAAATGGTCAGATTCTGCGAAGGCTAATAAGCTTAAATTTTTTATGAAGAAAAACGGAATCGAAAAAGGGATACTGACCAGCAAAACAAAATTTGTGAATGGTTCAGACCTTTTAATTGTACCCAGTAGTGTATATGCCTATTTGGTTGGCAAAAATGCGTTGGATAAAAGTGCATAGGTAAATTTTGTGCCTTTAAAATGAAGCCATAATTTTTATAAACTACCACAGAATAAATTAACTTTGCAATCTTAAAAAATTATACTGCCAGAGTTTGATAGTTACTAGGTTTAGTGGAGTGCAAAACATTTAACTAGCTTTGTTAATGATAGAATGATTTAATGTAAGAATAAAACAAGAAATAGCTATAAATAGCCAGCACAACAATTTTTAGCATTCAATCATTAAAGCATTTTAAGATAGCTGTTTAACAGATAAGTACAATTTACATTATTAAATTGGCAGTAGAACAAAAAATTAAAATACTATGTTTGATAATTTAAGTGTAAAACTGGATAAAGCCTTTCAAAGTTTAAAAGGGCAGGGGAGAATAACCGAAATTAACGTAGCTACTACGGTTAAAGAAATTAGGAAAGCACTTATTGATGCCGATGTAAATTATAAGGTTGCCAAGCAGGTAACAGATACGATTAAGGAAAAGGCACTGGGGCAAGATGTTCTCACAGCAGTTTCTCCGGGGCAGTTGCTTACCAAAATAGTAAGCGATGAGCTAACCAGTTTAATGGGTAGCGCAAACGAGCCAATTAGTGTAAAAGGCGATCCGGCTGTTATTCTAATATCTGGTTTGCAAGGTTCCGGTAAAACTACTTTTACGGGTAAACTGGCCAAAATGTTAAAAGGGCAAGGCCGCCAGGTAATGTTGGCCGCCTGCGATATTTACCGACCAGCAGCGATTACTCAATTACAAGTTTTAGGTGAGCAAATAGACGTAGAGGTGTATGCCGAGCCTGAAAATAAAAATGCCATTAAAATTGCGGAGGCTGCTATTAAACACGCGAAAAAGGCAGGCAAAAAAATCGTAATAGTGGATACGGCTGGTCGTTTGGCGGTTGATGAGCAAATGATGAATGAGATTGAGCAGCTTAAATCTGCTTTAAATCCTTCCGAAACATTATTTGTGGTAGATTCTATGACGGGCCAGGATGCCGTTAACACGGCCAAAACTTTTAACGAACGGCTTAATTTTGATGGGGTTGTACTTACCAAATTAGATGGTGATACCCGTGGTGGTGCGGCTCTTTCGATTAGAACCGTAGTTGAAAAACCGATTAAATATATAAGTACAGGGGAGACCTTAGATGCCATCGATCTTTTTCATCCTGAAAGGATGGCCAGCCGAATTTTGGGTATGGGCGATGTGGTTTCGTTGGTGGAGAAGGCACAAGAGACTTTTGATGAAGAAGAGGCTCGTAAGCTGAATAAAAAGATTCGCAAAAATGAATTTGACCTTAACGATTTTCTTAGTCAGTTAGAGCAGATTAAGAAGATGGGGAACATGAAGGACATTATGGGTATGATACCCGGCATGGGCAAGGCGATGAAAGATGTGGATTTGGACGATGATTCTTTCAAACCCGTGGAGGCTATCATCCGTTCGATGACCTCACTAGAGCGTATTAAGCCCGATGTAATTAATGGTAGCCGTAAAAAACGAATTGCAGGGGGTAGTGGAACTTCGGTGCAAGAGGTAAACAACCTCTTAAAGCAGTTTGGCGATATGCGCAAAATGATGAAAACCATGAATAAAATGGGCGGCATGAAAAAAGGTCTTGCCAGTTTAATGGGTGGGATGAGGTAGTCGGCCTTTAAAGAAGATCCTTTATCTCGTCAATTACTTTACCTGAAGATGGTCTAGAAGCCCTGTTATTAATGATTTCCCCTTCTTTATCTATGAGCATATATCTAGGAATGCCCCATAGTTTATACGATTCTGAAATAGTTGGATGTTTATTATTTTTAAGCTCTAGTATTTGAGTACCAGAAACAATTGCTTTGTTTTTAAGATAATTTTCCCATTTTTCTTTTTCAGAGTCAATTGATACGAATAAAAATATTACTTCGGTATTATCTTTAAATTCTCCTTGGATTGCCTCGTAGTATGGAAACTCTTCTATACAAGCACCACACCAAGTTGCCCAAACATCAACATATACAATTTTTCCTTTTAAACTACTAAGGGTAATCGTATCACCGCTCATGCTTACACCAGTTATTTCTGGTGCTGGCTGACCTAGCGTTAAGGCATAGAATTCCCTATAATGTGTTTCCAAACTAGCCAAATATTTGGAGTTCGAATATTCGTTTCTGAAATCATTATAGATAGAATCAATTTCAGGAGTAATTCCTTTTTCAGATAACCAATATGATACGTACTTTGCTAATAAAAATTCATTTGCAAGCTTTAAGCTATCTGTTTCCTTAATTTTATAGTAGGCTACAATTGGTGTTTTGGCAATGATAGAGTCATTTTCATTCACGTTATTAGTTAGTGGAAAAATTACCTCAAACCGATTATAAAGTTCTAGTACATTGAAATATTCTTGCATTCCCATTTGTAAATATATTTTATCAATTGGGAGTTTACCGTAAATATTAAGAAGTGATTTTGGTATGCTATCGAGTACCCTAAATGCTGTTGGGTTGACAAGTTTGTAAATTGTTTTAAGTACAATTAGTTCACATTCATTTTTAACTGTTAGAATATTCCACTTCTCATTTTTTATGCTGTGATTTTCAAGATATACACTATTAAAGTTTTCTAAAGCAATACTTACAGAATCTATAAACTGGCCATATTCTTTAGGCGGTTTGGCGGTGTACTTGCCTACATCAGAGTTGCATTTATTCCAAAAAACTCTACTTAAAGCTAAATAATTGTTGATATTAGCACCATCACCAACGAATAATGCTGAACTATCAGTAATTGTTATGTGTAAGCTATTATCTGGTTCTAGGTAAAGCGTATAATATCTATTATTAAATTTGGTTTTGATAAACCTTGGCTCGCCTAATGGAACTATCAGAATTATACTATCATTAGAAGATAACTTTCCTTTGCTTATTTCAATGGGGTCATAACCTATACTAGGTCGTCTTTTATTCACAGAATAGTCGATATCTTGCTGGCTTTTAGACTCAATTATAAGCATCGCTTGCTCTTGCTTAGTGCTACAACTTGCTAGTATCAAACTCAAGGCAGCAATCGAAAATAAATTTCTCATATAATCAAGGTCTTAGTTTGCCTCATTAAAGAACGAAGAGAGTTTTGGGAAAGTATGAATATCGGCTTTATAGGGTTTTGTGATAATGGAAGTTAACCATTTTTCCTCACCACCAACGCATTGCCCTCCTCCCCAATAACGGTTACTTCGGTTCCTTTATCTAAGTAAGAGCCTCGGGTTAAGGCATCGTAAAGTGTATTGTCAATCATTACTTTGCCGGCTGGTCGTAATACAGAATGAACAACGCCATTTTGCCCAATCATCGTATCATGAAAACGGGCAGTATAACCTTCCGATTTTTCTTGGGTGTCCATTAATGCCACTCGCTTAAACACATTGGAGTTAACCAATCGAAATCCCCCAAAAAACATAAGTACAATACTGCCAATCAAGGCGGTCATGGTAGTTGTAAAAGCGGTTATAATATCGTTGGCAGGCACAAATGTAAAATCGAACATATCATTATTAAGCATTACAAGCACCAATGCACTAAAGGTAAACGTTATGCCCACAATACCTGCTAATCCAAAACCTGGAATAATAGCAACCTCTAACGCAATGAGCAATAGCCCCACTACAAAAAGTACAAGCTCCCAATTGGCAGCAAGCCCAGTTAAATAATAAGGCACAAAATATAAGACGGCCGCAGTAATGGCTGCTAAAATTGGAAACCCAACTCCGGGGGTTTGTAGTTCGAAATAAATACCGCCAATAATAACCATAAGAAGCAACCCACTTAAATAAGGACTTAAAAACACTGCTACAATTTTTTCAATAAAGCCAGGTGAAAAATCATCCACTTTATATTCGCCTTCAATATTCTGGGTTAGAATATCATCGATGGATTTCATCTCTGCTTCGCAAAAACCATGTGTGATTGCCTCCGAAGTAGTAAATGTAAGTACTTTGTCTTTTTCTGTAACCCCTTCTATTTCTATGGTTTGATCCACCATGGCTTCGGCAATGGCAGGGTCTCGGCCTGTTTGTTCGGCAGTGGTGCGCATAGTGGCACGCATATAGCTTTGGTATTTATCAGGAGCGGCTTCTCCTTGGCCCGTAACTACGGTGGCGGCTCCAATACTTGCCCCCGGAGCCATATATATGCTATCGCAGGCAATGGAAATAAGTGCCCCTGCAGAGGCTGCATCTTTATTAATCCATACATAAATAGGTTTTTCAAAATCGAGCAATAGTTCAACAATATCTTTGGCATCGGCTACTAACCCACCGTAGGTATCCATTTCGATTACTACAATATCGTAATTGCCAGCGGTTGCAGCAGTAAGCCCTAAATCGATGTACCTGCTAATGCGTGGGTCAATTTCGGCATCAATGTTGAGTTTAAGTACTTTAGTTTGAGCTTGGGCTAAAGAAAATGACAAAAGACTGAGGAGGATAATACTAAAAAAATGAGTTAGCTGTTTCATAGGTATAAAAATAGCTAGAATTACAATCCAATTTCTTACCATTGGAATAAATTATAAGTTCTTTATTTATATAAAGTTTAAAGAAACAGAATTTTAAGGTGAGGAAAGCTAATGAATTCTATATTTTTACGTTCAAACAGGTTAGTATGATATTTCGATTTAATTATTTACTATTTGGGTGTTTATTCCTTATTGTATCTATTTCAAAAGCAAACCCCATAGATTCCATTGGCTCAGAAGTGATTAATGGAAAAGTATATGTGCTTTACCAAGTGGAATCGGGCGAATCGGTATATTCTATTGCTACTCTTTATGGCGTAAGTATGCGCGATATTGTGGCAGTTTCTCCAGAAGTTAAAAAAGGTTTGCAAATAGGTATGGTGATAAAAGTGCCTTATAAAGGGGCAAGGAATGCAACCTCTAAAAGTAATACGGATTACCATATTGTTAAAAGTGGTGAGACATTATATGGGGTTAGTAGATTATACCAAGTATCGGTAAATCAACTAATGGAATGGAATAACTTAAAGAACACAGGGTTGAATATTGGTCAAAAACTTTTAATCACTGGTAGTGCAAAAGTTGTAGAGCCAGTTAAAACTGTGAGCGAAAAAGGGAATAAAATTCATATTGTAACACAAGGGGAGGGGCTTTATGGAATAGCACGAATTTATAATATAAAGGTGGACGATATTATTCAATGGAATCAACTTCAATCTACCTCTTTACAAGTTGGTCAACGATTAATTGTAAGCTTAAATGCAGGCGGTAATTATGTACACCCTACAAAATTAGATACTGCTCAAATATCGTTGAGCAAACGGTACGAAATCGAAAAAATAATAGAGTCGGGTATTGCTTCTACCATTGATGGATCGGGTAGCACCATAAAATACTTAGCACTGCATAGAACCGCCAAAGTAGGCGCTATTATAGCGGTTAAAAACGAAATGAATGACCAAATGGTGTTTGTTCGAGTGATTGGTAAATTGCCAAATACAGGGATAAATTCTAAAATAGTAATCCGTATTTCAGATGCTGCTTATAAAAAACTGGGTGCAATAGATTCAAAATTTAGAGTGCAATTATCCTACCTACCCAATAGGTAATAGAGGCTATCCTAAAAAGTCAACCAATAACCTATTTCTTGAGTCGTGCTGTAATTTTTTAATGGCTTTTTCCTTAATTTGTCGAACACGCTCCCGTGTAATACTTAAGGTTTCTGCTATTTGCTCTAGCGATATTGCAGTAGCTTCGCTAATACCAAAATACATTCTAAGTACTTGTTGCTCTCTAGGGTCGAGCGTAGCTAAAGAGCGTTCAGTTTCTATTTGCAGCGAGTTTGTGTACTCAAGGTCGCCATCAGTTTTATTTATGCCTGTATCTTCTAAAACATCTAATAACGAATTGCTTTCGCCTTCGGCAAAGGGGGCATCAACCGATACATGCCTTGTTCGGGCGCTCATGGTTCCTTTCAGTTCCTTGTCATCCATTTCCAGAATTTCGGCAAGCTCTTGATCGGTAGGAGCACGATTGTACTTTTGCTCCAGTTCGGCCATTGCTTTGTTAATTTTATTTAAGCTACCCACTTTGTTTAAAGGAATACGAACCAAACGCGAGTGCTCTGCCAGTGCTTGCATAATAGACTGACGAATCCACCAAACAGCATACGAGATAAATTTAAAACCACGGGTGTGGTCAAATTTTTGTGCCGCTTTAATTAATCCTAAATTACCTTCGTTAATAAGGTCGTTTAGGGTTAAACTTTTATTTTGATATTGCTTAGCAACTGAAACCACAAAACGTAAATTAGCTTTCACTAATTTTTCTAAAGCTGCCTCATCTCCATCTTGTATTCGTTGTGCTAACACTACTTCTTCTTCCGAAGTAATCATTTCAATTTTGTTAACATCCTGAAAATACTTTTCTAGAGATTGATTTTCGCGATTAGTAATATTTTGAGTAATCTTCAGTTGTCTCATGCTAAGCTATTAGTTTGGGTTCGGAAATAAAGGTTAATGCTGTATGAGCTAAAAATGGTTCTAAAAGTTTTTTCAACATAGGTTTCTGTAAACAAAAAGTTGTTAAGCAAGCATTTAATTACAGCGTGATATATAAGAAATACTACTTCCTACATAAATAGCCATACAGTCTGCGAAATTAAAGAGTGTTTGGCAAAAAGTGGTAATAAAAATTAATTTTCTAGCACAAAGTAAAATTTTAGCAGATCCGAATTAGGCAAACTCAATTTAGGTAAAAGTCTAATAGGTTTCCTTCTATCATTAGCAAAGTAGAACTATAAAATGGGCAGCATAAGCTATTTTTTGCGGATTAGAACATTTTTTTTCGAATAAGCAAGGTCGATCTTTCGCCATTCGATGATTTTATTGGGAAAAAATTAAAGGTAACCTCAACCTCTTTACCTAAATAGTCAATCATTTTAATTTCCAATAATTTACCTTCTTGCTGACCATAAAAAGTATCAATAAATGCATTTACTACAGTTTTTCTATCTTCCTCCGCTACATAATCTAAAATAATAGAATTATGAGCTGCATTGGGACTTTTGCAATTAAGAATTTCACAAAACGCTTTATCGGTATTTAGTACCCTGCCATTGGAATTTACAATAATTTCTGAGGTATGATAGACGGTCTCTTTTGGGGTGCTCATAATAGCTTTGAGTAGCAATTAATGTATCTCTTGATTTTCCTATTGCAAAACTAAAGTGTGCTTCTGCCTGTATTATTAGTAGGTTTACCTATTTTAATAAATAGGTATTTTGCCTAGCATCATAAAAACCTTGCGCCTCACAGTTGGATGAAGAAAATATTTTGCAGACTTTTGTGCTCCAATAATTTTATACTCGGGATGTGGCGCAGTCCGGTTAGCGCACTCCGTTAGGGACGGAGAGGCCGCAGGTTCAAATCCTGTCATCCCGACAAAATTACCAAAGCAGCAGTGGTATATTTTTTAACCTGAATTATTATGAATAGTTCAGGTTAAGCACTTTAGTGTATAGAGATATCCTAAAAGGGTATTTACACAGTTGCCAGTAACCTTTGTGGTTTATACCAACAAATAGGTATCTTCGTTTTAACAAACTAAACATGCTTTATTAATGAATTTTGTAGCTCAAATCTTGGTGTCAGCACTTGCTGTAATGTTTGCACAATGGATACTTCCAGGAGTGCATACCAACGGCTTTATGACTGCCCTATTGGTTGCATTGGCACTGGCATTTTTAAATGCATTGGTCAAGCCAATTTTGGTGATATTAACCCTGCCCGTAACGGTAGTAACCTTAGGGTTTTTCTTATTGGTTATAAATGCCATTAATATATTATTGGCCGGTTGGATTGTGTCTGATTTTTATGTTAGTGGATTTTGGTCAGCCTTTCTATTTAGCATTATCCTTTCCATTACCACCTTTGTATTTAATGAAATTCTTGGTTCTGATAATCAAGCCAAATAGAATCATTAGTGTGTTAGTTACTAAATTGGTTTACTAAATTTTTGCTAGATTTTTTCTTTGAACAAGGCAAAATTTGCAAGCATAGCAGCGTTACGGTTGAGAATTTTAACACAGTGCAAAGGAAAAAGATAGAAAAAATAGTGAATGAATTTAGTAATTAACACACTAATTTTGCGACATAAAATTTAAAATACTTAAATAAATGTCGGAAGAAATAACAAAAGTAAGCTATAGCTTAGGAGTAAGTATTGCTCGAAATTTGCAATCTCAAGGGCTTAAAGAGCTAAACATTAATGAATTTACAGAGGCAGTTTCTGCAATTTTTGCTGGTAACAAACCTAAAATTGAAGACCAAGAGGTAGTAGATACCTTAAATTCTTACTTTGCTTCGCTTCAAGAAGAAAAGCAAGGGTCGAACAAAGAAGATGGAATTGCTTTTTTAGAAGCCAACAAAGAAAAAGAAGGTGTAATTACCTTGCCAAGTGGTTTGCAATATTCCGTTTTGGTAAATGGCAAGGGCGATAAGCCTACCCTAAGCAGTAATGTAACCACACATTATCATGGTACTACTATTGATGGCAATGTGTTCGACAGCTCTGTACAGCGTGGGCAACCCGCTTCTTTTCCTGTAAATGGAGTAATTAAAGGTTGGACAGAAGCATTGCAGTTGATGACTGTTGGTTCTAAATGGAAGCTTTTTATTCCTTCGGAACTAGCCTATGGTGATAGGGGAGCAGGAGCTGATATTGGGCCTTATGCTACTTTAATTTTTGAAGTAGAACTTTTAAGCATTGATTAGGCTATTTTTTTATAGTGAAGATTCTAATTAGAGCCCGTCTATAAAGTAAATGTTTTCAGAAATAACAAATCAAAATCAAATAATAAATAAATTCGAAATCTTTCGGGTTCAAATTTCAATCACCTAAAAACCAAACACTTACATGGTTTGATGTTTTCGTTTTTGAGATTTTAGCTGGTCGGTCAGATAGGTATTTGTTATTCAATGTCGTTTAGTTAAGCTTTCCGTCACTGCGAACGAAGTGCGGCAGTCTGTTCAGCTTAACCCTGTAGTCTTCAAATTAGAGATTGCTTCGTTCCTCGCAAAGACGTTTTGGCTTAACTAAA
>JALSJD010000079.1 GCA_026989535.1 Cyclobacteriaceae bacterium | reverse complement strand
ACCTTTAATTGTCGCATTTTATCTATTGCATCACAGTTGCACTTGCAGCTATTGAAGTTACACCGCCAACTTTATAAACTTCGCCACCCGAAACAGGAAGCAGTTCTATATTACCTCGTGCAATGGTAATATTTATAGTAGCACCCACAGGTAATAAATGTAACATTTCTTGAGTAATAATAACAGACCCACCATCTGGCACAATAACCCCATCAATTATATCATCTGGATATTGCTCTGCAATAGCTTGCGAAGTTTGAAAGAGTGAAGCATATTCAAATCTAAGAATTAGCCCATTTACATTTGCTCCATCTCCATTCCATTCAATTACATCACCCACTTTTAACCTCTCTATTTGGTTAGCAATAGTTAATAATTCAGGGATATATAATTCTGTTTGAATTATTTGAGTTCTGGCAACTGGGTCTTGTACTTCAATAGATACATTTGTTCCATACATTGCTTCTATTACATCTGTGTCAGAACTTTCCAATGAATTTCCATTTGGATATAACTGAACTCCCCCTACTTTTACAATAGGTGCGCTACTTTTATCTGTAAAATAAGCATTAATAAAATTATTTCTTGGGTCTTCTTGCGAACCTAAGCCAGTAAAACTTTGAATAATAATATCGGCATCTGCTTCTTGTACCAATAAATTATAATAATCTTCAAAAGTTGGTAGATCTTCTACATCTATTTCTTTTTCTATCGTTTCTGGCTGGCAAGCGATTGACAAAGCAAGTATTAATACTCCGTATATTTTTTTAAATTTTTTCATATAATTTAATTTTTTATGTTTCAATTTTTAACACCTAGCAGTACGAAAATACTTCAAACCTACAAAATAATTAATTTCTTCTTGTTGGAAATACCTGCTGTACGTATAATGTGGATTTCCAAAACCAAATAAATTAGCATCCCAATCACCACACCTCTCATAAAAATTAACCGAAAGTGTATAAGATGTAAATGTAGGTATTGGAATTTCCATTGTTCTAGATTGTACATTCCACACATATCTTTCGTTATAATTACTACATTGTCCACCAGTAACAGTAATAACACAAAAAAATGTGCCAATGTTATTACTTTCAAGTAATGATGTGCCTCCCAGATAGAATTCTGGGTCAGAAAGACTTTCAGGAATAGTAAAATGTGTTCTCCCAGTATAATCAAAGGGGAATTGCAAAATAATTTCCCCAGTTCTCGTGCGCACATTATCACAATTAATGGACGGTGGGGGATCTTTTTTCCTTCCTCCTCCACTTGAGCCTCCTCCTGCACTAACAATAAATATTGGCAAAAAAGTTGCGCAAAAAAATGAGGCTATAAGTACATATTTCTTCATAATAGTTACATCAAGTTTTTATAACTGTATTAGTTGGACACAATTATATATATATATATATATAAGCAAACTTTTCATAAATTTTCTTTTGGGTAAGCAAAACTGACTCAATAATGTTCTTCTCTTATTATTAAATTAGCTTTGCCCCTTGATAAATACTTAATGAGCCTACAAGAAGAAATTAGCAAGCGCAGAACTTTTGGAATTATCTCTCACCCCGATGCCGGTAAAACTACCTTAACCGAGAAATTACTTTTATTTGGGGGTGCCATTCAAAAAGCAGGTGCTGTAAAATCCAGTAAAATAAGCGACCACGCCAAGTCGGATTTTATGGAAATTGAAAAGCAACGTGGTATATCTGTGGCTACTTCGGTAATGGGTTTTAATTACAGAGGTATTAAAATTAACTTACTCGATACCCCTGGTCACCAAGATTTTGCCGAAGACACCTACCGCACCCTTACCGCTGTGGATAGCGTAATTATGGTAATTGATTGCGTTAAAGGCGTAGAAATTCAAACGGAAAAATTGATGGAAGTGTGCCGTATGCGAGACACTCCTGTCATCGTTTTTATCAATAAAATGGATAGGGAAGGGCGTGACCCTTTTGAATTATTAGATGAAATTGAGGAAAAACTAAAAATAAACGTTCGCCCATTAAGCTGGCCCATTGGTATGGGTAAACGATTTAAAGGAGTTTACAGTTTGTATGAAAAGGCACTCCACTTATTTGAACCCAGCAAGCGCACTTTATCCGATGGGGTTAGCATTGAAAATTTATCTGATGCTAAACTAGACGAGCTCATTGGTGAAACAGATGCCGAAATGATACGTGAAGAAGTGGAGTTAGTGGATGGTGTTTATCCTGAATTTAAAAATCGAGATTATTTGGATGGCAAGGTAGCCCCTGTGTTTTTTGGCAGTGCTGTTAATAATTTTGGGGTAAAAGAATTATTAGATTGTTTTATCGACATTGCTCCCGACCCTAACCCAAGAGAAACAGAAGAGCGTCTTATTGAGCCAACCGAAGAAAAAATGACGGGGTTTATCTTTAAGATTCATGCCAATATGGACCCTAAACATAGAAACCGAATTGCCTTTTTAAGAGTTTGCTCTGGGCAGTTTGAACGTAAAAAAAATTACTACCATGTTAGGCAAAATAAAAGTTTCCGGTTTTCGAATGTTACGGCCTTTATGGCGCAAGATAAAGAAGTGATAGACATTGCTTATCCTGGTGATATTATTGGCCTTTACGATACCGGCAATATGAAAATTGGCGATACCCTTACCGAAGGCGAAAAAGGGTCGTACAAAGGTATTCCTAGTTTTTCGCCCGAGATTTTTAAAGAAGTAGTAAATTTGGATGCCATGAAAAGCAAGCAGCTCGACAAAGGATTACGCCAATTAATGGACGAAGGAGTGGCACAGCTTTTTACCTACGATTTAGGAAGCAGAAGAGTGGTAGGAACCGTTGGCGCCTTACAGTTTGAAGTAATTCAGTACCGATTGAAACACGAATATGGAGCTACGGTGCGATTTGCCCCTGTTAGCCTTTACAAAGCGTGTTGGATAGAAAGTTCAGACCCTAAAAAACTAAAAGAATTTATTGCTTCGAAACAACGCCATATTGCTAAAGATAAAGAAGGGAAACTAGTTTTTATGGCCGAAAATAAATCGTGGATGCAAATGGTGGAGCAAAATTTTCCTGAAATTAACTTTCATTTTATCTCAGAATTTTAACTAACCCGCAACTATTCAGGTATGAATACAGCTCATTTTAGCCACAAAGACTCCAAGACAATAAGTTTCACAAAGAAATAATTTTTTTTAGTGTTACTTTGAGCCTTAGGGTCTTCGCTGCGCGGTGGCATTGTTTTAGTTACCTTAGTAGTTACACTAAACCAAAAAATCATGAAATATCTACTCATTATAACATTAACCTTTTTCCTATTTACAAGCAGCTGCACAGCTCAAGCACAAAATGCTGATACCCTTTACTTAAAATCTACTTTTTGGGGCAATAAATTTTATAAAGGCGATACTATTTATAGTATTAACGGGGTGCTCGAAGAATTAGCAGCCAATGAGCAGCCGTATAATTTAATGTTAAAGGCAAAAAAGGATAACACCTTTGCCCAAATATTTGGTGCTGCTGGTGGTTTGTTAATAGGTTGGTCTGTTGCTACTGACCTTAGTGGCGGAGAGCCTAATTGGTATTTGACAGGCATTGGAGTAGGTTTGGCAGCCATCTCCATTCCTCTTTCCTTCAATTTTATAAAAAAAGCCAATCAGGCTCTCCAACAGCACAACAGCTTAATTACTGGCTCAAATAAGTGGAATTATAAACCAGTTTATCATTTTGGCCTCTCTGGCAATGGTGTGTTGCTAAAAATCAGGTTTTGATATAAATGAGCTTCTATCAAAAAATATTTGCCAAATTTTATGATGGTTTTATGCATGGCTTTGAACAAAAGTTACACAAAAAACGAAAGCATCTACTGTTAAATTTAGAAGGCAATGTAATTGGTGTAGGAGAAGGAACAGGGATAAATTATCAATTTTACCCAGATACAGCCATTATTCATTCGGTAGAGCCTTCTAAACCAATGCTGGCAAAAGCAAAGATTAAAGCAGCCGAAAAAACCAATATAAAATTCTATAATGCTGGCATAAACGACACCAGCCTACAGAATCATTTTAAGGATGGCAGCATTGATGCCATTATTTGCACGTTGGTACTTTGCACCGTTCCCGACCCAGTAAAGGCTTTGCGAAACTTTAAAAAATGGCTAAAACCTAAAGGGAAGTTGATAATTATGGAGCATATTCATGCCAGTAAACCACTAAATAAATCAATGCAAAATTTTATTAACCCTGCGTGGAAATTATTTGGCGAAGGTTGCCATTTAAATAGAAACACTGATGAAATGATAAAAGAGGCAGGATTTGAGCCTATTGAAGAAGAATATTTTAACCGTACCTTACGATTTTATGCGGGGGTATTTCAGTTACCACAAACTAATTAAAGGATGAAATCGAGAGATAAACGCCCATTTTACGTATTATACGAAGACAATCATTTGCTTATTGTTAATAAGGCTGCAGGTATTTTAGTACAAGGCGATCATACCAAAGACAAGCCCTTGGTAGAGCTTTGCAGAGACTATGTACGTGAAAAGTACAATAAACCTGGCAATGTTTTTATGGGTTTAGTGCATCGGCTTGATAGGCCAGTGAGTGGCATTGTTGTGCTAGCCAAAACCTCTAAAGCATTGGAGCGAATGAACAAATTGTTCCATGATAGAAAAGTGCAAAAAACCTATTGGGCTATTACCAAGTATAAACCAAGGCAGCTTAAAAAATTCAAAGACCAAGCCACGCTTACCCATTGGCTTAAAAAAGATGGGGTAAAAAATACCGTAACAGCTTATGATGAAGAAACGGAAGGCGCCCCAAAAGCAGAACTTAGCTTGCGAGTGCTTGGCAAATTAAACGATCATTTTTTACTCGAAATAAAACCAAAAACAGGCAGGCCTCATCAAATTAGAGCACAGTTAGGTGCTATAAAAACTCCTATTAAAGGCGACCTTAAGTATGGGTTCACCTCTGCCAACGTAGATAAATCCATCAACCTACACGCACGCAAATTATATTTTATGCACCCCGTAAAAAAAGAGCCATTAGAAATTATTGCCCCCGTACCTGAAACTGATTTTTGGGAGCAATTTTTAGGCTTAGAAACGGTTAAAGTAAAAGATAAAGACATTGATACAAAGTTCTAAAAATCATACAAAGAAAATTAAGGGAACCTTATTTTTGCACAAATTTCTATTTTTTTGAGATATATAATTTTACATAGTATTCTTATTTACATAAGTACTTCTTGGGTGCAAGCTCAAAAAACTGATACGGTAACACTTTATAATGGAGATAGAATTACCTGTGAAGTAATAAATCTTTCCAAAGGAAAGCTACATGTAAAAACTTCTGATATGAGTAGGCTCAGCATTAAATGGGCCAAAGTTGCCTCTATTGAAACATTGCATCAATTCGAAATTACCTTAAAAGACCACAGTGTTTACTTTGGAAAATTTAACAAAGGTATGCCAGGAACTGCCATGGTTTCATTTGGTGCGTTTCAAGAGCTTATTTCATTGCATGAAATCACGAGTTTAGAACAAATTAATAGTAAATTTTGGAAACAGATAAATGGCTCTTTCGATGCTGGCTTATCTTACACTAGAGGGAATGAAAATTTGCAATTTAACAGCTCGGGTGAGATTAAACACAGGACGAAAAGATTTTTAAATATGCTTAGTTATACTTCAGTAATAACAGATAATGCACAGCGGTTGAGCAAAAAACAAGACGGAGGATATACGCTAAAGGCATTTCATAAAAAATCTTTTTTTACGATTTACAATATTTCGTGGGAACAAAATACAGAACTCGGTATCGAAAACAGGGCCTCCTCTAATGCTAGGTTTGGTTTTACCCCAATAGACGACAGCTCAAACTTGCTAGATTTTTCTGTAGGTGTGGCACTGAACCGAGAATTTGATAGTGAGCGAAATGCAACTAATAATACCGAAGGAATTATAAACATTACGTATGATTTTTTTATGTTTACCAAACCTGATATTGACCTAACCACAAGTTTAGTGGCTTACCCCAGTTTTACTGTAAAAAACAGGTTTCGTTCAGAATTTAATTTTAGAATGAGGTGGAAGGTTTTTAGCAACTTTACGCTCAATTTTAAATATTATTTTACTTATGATAATAAACCTCCAGCAGTAGAGGCTTTAAATTTTGATTACGGCATTAATACTTCCATTGGGTATAGTTTTTAAAGTAGCTTTGATTAACCAAAATGTAAACTAAAGACACCTCCCATAGATGGACGTAGAAAAATCAACGATTCTGCCAAAAAGTATGTGGGTATTAGAAAAATAAGACACTAGCGAATGGACGAAATAGCTATTATTAGAAAATCATTTTCCTTTTTAGGAAAAGAAGCACTTGACGAACTGCTAGCCATTGGCACCATACAAACCATACCCGAAGGCACCGAAATATTAAGAGAAGGTCAATATGTTAAAGTAGTTCCTTTGGTAATTAAAGGCCTTATAAAGGTATATACCAAGCAAGAGGATAAGGAATTGCTGCTTTATTACATTCAACCAGAAGAAAGTTGTATTATGTCGTTTTCCTCAAGCTTAAGTAACGAACCAAGCAAGGTTTATGCCATTACAGAATCTGAAACAAAGGCACTTTTACTCCCTGCTTCTGAAATGAATAAGTGGATAAAGCAGTTTCCTAATTTAAATAATCTGTTTTTTGGAATGTTTAAATTAAGGTATGCCGATTTGCTAGAGACCATCAACCACATTATTTTTAATAAGCTTGATCAACGAATTTTATTTTACCTAAAAGATAAATCGGAATTGATCAACAGTAAAGTAATAAACATTACTCACAAACAAATTGCAAGTGAGCTGGGCACTGCTCGTGAAGTGGTGAGCCGTATTATTAAAAAATTAGAGAAAGAAGGGCTTGTATTGCAATTACAAGAAGGCATTAAGCTCATTTAATTGAACCGTATGAATTCAAATGTGAAAAAATTTATGGGCGTTTGTCTTATGTGCATCGGCATTATGGCAGCCATTGCAATGGCTATTGGAAATTTATAGTTTTCGATTTTCTCCAAGGTGTAAAAACCTAGAGTCACAAAAAAGACCCAACTAGCTAGCAGGGTCTTAATATTATAAAGGGATAAAGTTGTTTATTCTTCCTCCACCAATGATTCCACCAAAGCAACCACTTTATTATTGAGCACTTCAACAACGCCCCCTTTAACAGTTACACTGTCCTTTCCTTCTTTTTTAACAACGTAGGTAATTGGGCCTTCACCCAACGTGCTAATTAAAGGAGCATGGCTATTTAATATTTGAAAAAAACCATCGGTTCCCGGAAAAGTAGCTGATTCTACTTCGCCTTCAAATACTTTTTTATCGGGAGTGATTACTTCTAAATACATCTGATTAAGCTTCTGCTTCAGCCATTAGTTTCTCCCCTTTTTTAACCGCATCTTCGATATTACCCACTAAGTTAAACGCAGCTTCAGGTAGGTGATCAAATTCACCATCCATAATTTGGTTAAACCCTTTAATGGTTTCTTTAATATCAACCAAAACACCTGGTAAACCTGTAAACTGCTCTGCCACATGGAATGGTTGCGATAAGAAACGCTGCACCCTTCTGGCTCTGTGTACAACCTGCTTATCTTCGTCAGAAAGCTCATCCATACCCAAAATGGCAATAATATCTTGGAGTTCAGTATAGCGTTGAATAATTTCTTTTACTCTTTGTGCCGTATTATAATGCTCCTCGCCTAAGACTTCTGCATTCAAAATTCTTGAGGTAGAATCCAATGGATCTACTGCTGGGTAAATTCCTAACTCTGCGATTTTACGAGATAATACGGTGGTAGCATCCAAGTGAGCAAACGTAGTTGCCGGAGCCGGATCTGTTAAATCATCGGCAGGCACATACACTGCTTGCACCGAAGTAATAGAACCTCTTTTAGTAGAAGTAATACGCTCTTGCATGGCGCCCATTTCGGTAGCCAATGTTGGTTGGTACCCTACTGCCGAAGGCATACGACCTAAAAGGGCTGACACTTCAGAACCTGCTTGCGTAAACCTAAATATATTATCAATAAAGAAAAGGATGTCTTTCCCTTCGCCTTCGCCATCTCCATCACGGAAATATTCCGCAACCGTAAGCCCAGATAATGCAACCCTTGCACGCGCCCCAGGAGGCTCGTTCATTTGGCCAAATACCAAGGTGGCTTGTGATTTTTCTAATTCTTTTTTATCCACTTTAGAAAGATCCCATCCACCTTCTTCCATCGATTTTTTAAAGTCTTCTCCATAACGAATAATATCCGACTCTAAAAATTCTCGTAACAAATCGTTTCCTTCACGGGTTCTTTCACCCACACCTGCAAATACAGAAAATCCTTGATATGCCTTTGCAATATTGTTAATTAACTCTTGAATCAATACCGTTTTACCCACACCAGCACCGCCAAAAAGACCAATTTTGCCACCCTTTACATAAGGTTCAAGCAAATCAATTACTTTAATGCCTGTGTAAAGCACTTCGGCTGAAGTTGATAATTCGTCAAACTTAGGCGCATCTCTATGAATAGGTAGAGATGTATCAGTAACTGGCTGGTCAATACCATCGATGGCCTCACCAATTACATTAAATAACCTGCCACGAATAGATTCGCCCGTAGGCATACTAATAGGAGAGCCTAAGTTGATTACTTCCATACCACGAACCAACCCTTCGGTACTGTCCATTGCAATGGTTCTAACTCTGTCTTCACCTAAGTGCTGCTGAACCTCTAATACTACCTCGTTACCATTGTTTTTAGTAACTTTTAGTGCGTTTAGAATGTTCGGCAATTCATTTTCGCTCTCAAAGCTTACATCAACCACCGGCCCGATTACCTGAGAAACTTTACCTGTATTTGCCATTTTATAATTTTTTGATCAAAGTTTGACCTGTCAATTTCGAAGTGCAAAGCTAGTAGGTTAATTTGCTTTTTGCAAAGCAAGTTTCTGAATTTTAACAGTTAAAAATAATTAGCTCAAGTTGTGGGATATATGGTTACGATTGAGCACAATTCTAAAGGTTGTTCCTTGGTCAATATTGGAGGATTTAACAAAGATTTTACCTTGATGGTAATTTTCAATAATTCGTTTGGCTAAGGCCAAGCCTAGTCCCCAGCCTCGTTTTTTGGTGGTAAACCCTGGGTTAAAAACATGCTTTATTTTAGAATGGTCAATGCCTTTACCATTATCAGAAATATCAATAAATACACGCCAATCGCTCCCTTCCATTACATTAATTTTAATTTCTCCCACACCACCCATGGCATCTACGGCATTTTTGCACACATTTTCAATCACCCATTCGAATAAAGCCACATTTATCTGTGCATAAATTTTCTCATGCCTTCCTGTAACACTCATCTCCACTTTACTCGAAATTCGTGGTCGCAAGTAAGAAAGCACTCTATTTACTTCAAAAATAATGTCTTCTTCTTTAAGTTTAGGCACAGAGCCAATGTTAGAGAATCGCTCGGTAATCATTCCTAGCTTATGAATATCTTTATCAAGCTCTGTTAAAATATCGTGATTGGTAAACTCCGGATCGGCTCGAAGGTGCTCCATCCAAGCCATTAAAGAGGATATGGGTGTGCCCAATTGGTGGGCGGTTTCTTTGGCCATGCCTACCCACACCCTGTTTTGCTCGGCAGTACGCGAATAATTAAAGGCCCAGTAAGCAATAAACGCAAAAATAGCAATAACGGTAAGCTGCACATAGGGGTAAAACGTAAGCTGTGTTAGTAAGCTCGAATTTTTATAATATAAGTATTGAACTAAATAAGGCTTGCCGGTTTCTTTATCAATAGGTGCTATGCGTATTGGAGGATAGTCTTTTTTCATAGAAGCCACAATGCTTCTTAACTTATTATTCCTTCGGGCCAGCGTCCAACCAGAATCCAACTCAATGTTTTTTGATCCATATATCCCTCCAAGGGAATCCATTATTATCATAGGAATTGAATTATTCTGATAAATAATTTCTTCACTAATAAAATTAATATTCTCGGAGGTTGATACTTTTTCGCTGAGCGTATATTCGAGGGCTTTTGCGTATAAACGAATAAATGTTTTTTCCTTCGTCTTTAATTTATTGACCAACAAATTGGTGTAAAAAATAGAGCTTCCGCTAATAATTACAGATACGCCTAACACAATCCATTTAAGGGTTGATTTGTTTTCGTAAAGGTTAAAACCGTCTTTTTTTGCCATTAATTAACTTGCAGAGACTCCAAGTTATAAAATAATCTGTAAACACCATTGTAAGGGTGAGATTTTAACCTTACTTATGAGTGCTTGTCCATAAAGTTAATGTTTTCAGAAATAACAAATGTGAGTCCACTCCGAAAACAGGCAATTTTCACAAAAAGAAACTTTTTTGGTTTTGGGTGTTTTCGGAGTGGACTCAATATTTAAAATATTTAAAATATTTTTATTTAGTCAGTTTATTCTGCCAGTTCCATACACCCCTCAAAGCATCTTTAACACTTAGCTCAGTTTGCCAATTAAGTGCTTGGTTCGATTTAGTGCAAACAAAACTGATAGATTGCTTAAAACCACAAGCACTTTGAGTTATCGATAGCCTTAAATTAAATGCTTGCTTTTTGTGTCAAGACAAAGAGGTAAGAGCCAGTCTGGCCTTGCTCTGCCGAAGCGGCTACGCAAAGGCTATGCTTGAATACAAAAATATAAAATTTGATAAAAATGTGAGTTTTTCAGCAGACCCTATTTATTTTCGCTAAAATATTCTATTAAAACATAAACTTACCTTAAGTATGCTTGTTAATAAACTTATTCTTACTTTTTGGGTAATTATTCTTACGCCAATTTATGGTCAAAAATGCAAATACGATAAGGATGAAATCGACAAAATTACAGGGAATAGGTTGCGGGTAAAAAAAGTTTTTCAAAGAAGAGGAAGAACCTTTTGGGGTCTTTCAGAGCAAAATTCTAAAAAATATTTTCATTTGAACTTTATACTTCAAGGAGAAAAAGGAGTTGCGATGACAGTAAATGATACATTATTGCTACGCCTCGAAAATAAAGAACTACTTAACCCAACTTGAAAATAGAACATTATAAGTTGCTCATTTTTAGGGTGTTACGTTTTTTATTTTTACAAATAGGTCACTACTTTTGTTTTTCTAACATAAGGTCTAGCTTTAAATTGACCACCTAAAAGGTGTCTATTTAGCAAATATACAAAACAAATATTTAATAAAACAATTTTTGGGTCACTACAAATGAAATTCAAAAACAACATACTAACTATCAGCCAATTACTGTTTGAAAAAATTTACAAAAGTTTTCAATATTATTGCAACATGCTGATTATTAGCAACTTAATTTTTAATAAAATCTTGACTGATTTTGAGAATTTTCAAGTTGGGTTAAATTTTGTTGCTCAGTACCCTATAAATACTAATCAGCTAAAAATGCTGTCTATAAGTCCGATTATCGCAGCTAGGTTTACGCTAAGCAAAGTTGATTACGATTTTGCTATAAATGAAAACGTTATGAAAAAGTTTGTTGGAGTGGCTAAATGCCTTTAATGACAACTAATACCACCCCTTGGTTCATATCTTCACGAACCAGCTAAAAGCTTATTTTTCACCCAATTTTTAACTGCCAGTTCCAAGCATCCCTCAAAGCATCTTCAACACTTAGTTCAGTTTGCCAATTAAGTACTTTCTCCGATTTATCAACCGAAGCATAAATTTGTTCTACATCACCGGGTCTTCTTTGGCCAATTTTATAATTTAATTTTTGCTCACTTACTTTTTCAAAAGTAGTAACAATCTCTAATACGGAAGTGCCTTTTCCTGTGCCCACATTTATAAAATCGTAGAAATTAGTTTTACCACTCAAATAGTCAAGGGTTTTAACGTGAGCCTTGGCTAAGTCAACCACGTGAATATAGTCTCTAACATTGGTGCCATCTGGCGTATTATAATCATTGCCAAAAATGGTAAGCTCATTTCTTAAGCCTGCTGCCGTTTGGGTTACAAAAGGAACCAAATTACTAGGTGTACCCAATGGGAGTTCTCCAATTAATCCAGAAGGATGTGCGCCAATGGGGTTAAAATAACGCAATGCTACTGCACTTAAATCCGCATCAGAAACTACTTGATCTTTGATAATATCTTCCGCTATTTGTTTGGTGTTGCCATAAGGAGAAATAGCTTTTTGCGTAGGAGATTGCTCGGTAACCGGCAGCTTTTCGGGTGTTCCGTAAACAGTACACGAAGAAGAAAAAACCAATTGGTTACAATTGACCTCTTTCATAACTTCTAAAAGAACTAGTAGCGAAATAACATTGTTCTTATAATACGCTAATGGTTTGCTAACAGATTCCCCAACAGCTTTATAGGCTGCAAAGTGGATTACGCCACTTGGGTTTGTTTCTGCAAAAACCTGGGCCATAAAGTTCCTATCAGTACAATCACCTTCATAGAGTTTTACCTCTTTTTTGGTAATGCTTTCAAGTCCTTTTACTACTGATTTTTCTGAATTACAGAAATTATCAATAATAACAGGTTTGTAGCCTTGGGCTATTAATTCTACTACTGTATGCGAGCCGATGTAGCCTGCTCCTCCTGTAACAATTATTGTTTTTTCCATCTTATATTGCTTCACTTTTCTCTGTGCAACTTCGTTACTTCACTGGGGCTCTTTGTGGAATAGTTTTAACCACAGAGATGCACAAATTTAACCACAGAGTAACACAAAGATTTTATGAGTATATCTTACTTTTTTATATACCCTTCAAAGGTATTATGCTCTTTTTTATAGAGGTCTTCCTCTGAAAGCGATTTAAAATATTCGTAAGTAATTTTCAATCCCTCCTCTCTACTTACTTTTGGCTCCCATCCCAATATTTCCTTCGCTCTGTCAATTTTAGGTTGCCGTTGTAAAGGATCATCTTTAGGTAATGGTTTATAAATTACTTTTTGGTCAGTACCTGTTAGCTTAATTATCTCTTCTGCAAATTGCGAAATAGTAATTTCATGTGGGTTGCCAATATTTACAGGGTGTACATAATCGCTCAAAAGCAATCTGTAAATACCTTCCACTAAATCATCCACATAACAAAAAGATCGCGTTTGAGAGCCATCACCAAAAACGGTTAGGTCTTCGCCTCTTAATGCTTGCCCGATAAACGCAGGTAAAACGCGGCCATCATTTAATCGCATACGCGGCCCGTAGGTATTAAAAATACGTACAATACGAGTTTCTAACCCATGATACGTGTGGTAGGCCATGGTAATGGCTTCTTGAAATCGTTTGGCTTCATCATACACGCCTCGTGGGCCCACAGGGTTTACATTGCCATAGTATTCTTCGGGCTGAGGGTGTACATTGGGGTCGCCATATACCTCGGAAGTAGAAGCAATGAGCAATCGAGCTTTTTTATGCTTGGCTAAACCCAATAAATTATGCGTGCCTAGCGAGCCTACTTTTAATGTTTGAATGGGAATTTTGAGGTAATCAATGGGGCTTGCCGGTGAGGCAAAATGAAGGATGTAATCTAACTCGCCTTCATAATTAATGTGTTCAGAAACATCGTGATTAATAAATTTAAAATCAGGCTTGCGCTCAAGATGTTTGATGTTGCGAAGATCACCAGTAATAAGGTTATCCATCGCAATTACATAATAGCCTTCTTTAATAAACCGATCGCATAAATGTGAGCCTAAAAATCCGGCTGCTCCGGTTATTAATACTTTTTTCTTACCCATTTATTTCCTCTCTTCCTATACTATAGTATTCAAACCCATTCTTTTTCATATCTGAGGGCTTGTACAGATTTCGACCATCAAAAATTACCTTATTGGTTAAAAGCGATTTTATTTTATCAAAATCAGGCGACCTAAAAACAGGCCATTCGGTTACAATTAGTAAAGCATCGGCATCCTTTAAAGCTTCATATTGATTTTTTGCATAGGTAATTTTATCTCCAATAACACCTTTCACATTTTCCATTGCTTCAGGGTCGAAGGCTTGCACATTGGCTCCTGCTTGCACAAGTTCTTCAATATTTACTAGAGCGGGTGCTTCACGAATGTCGTCCGTATTGGGCTTAAACGCCAAGCCCCACATGGCAATGGTTTTGCCTTGCAAAGAGCCTCCAAAATAAGCCTTTATTTTAGGTATTAATTTTGTTTTTTGAGATTGATTAATGCGCATTACAGCATTTAAAATGCCAAAATCGTAATCTACATTACTGGCAGATTTAGCCAATGCTTGCACATCTTTAGGAAAGCAGCTACCCCCATACCCAATACCTGAGAACAAAAAACGTTTGCCAATGCGAGAATCGGTGCCAATGCCTTTACGTACCATATCAACATCTGCTCCTAATAACTCACAGAGATTGGCAATCTCGTTCATAAAGGTAATTTTGGTTGCTAAAAATGAGTTTGCCGCATATTTTGTTAACTCAGCAGATTTTTCGTCCATAAAAATAATGGGGTTGCCTTGGCGCACCAATGGTTCGTAAAGCTGCTCCATAGTTTCTATCGCTTTTTTCGATTGGGTGCCAATTACCACGCGGTCGGGCTTCATAAAATCGTCAACAGCTACACCTTCTCGCAAAAACTCTGGGTTAGAAACTACGTCAAAATCAACCGTGGCATTTTTAGCAATGGCCGCTGTTACTTTTTCAGCTGTACCTACAGGCACTGTGCTTTTATCCACAATTACCGCATACTCTTTTAAAATAGAGCCAAGGTCATCGGCTACTTTTAAAATATATTTTAAGTCAGCAGAGCCATCTTCTCCCGGAGGGGTTGGTAATGCCAAAAATATTACCTGAGCACCTTCAATGCCTTCTTTAAGGTTGGTTGTAAAGTTCAGTCTTCCTTGATAGGTGTTTCGTTCAAACAGTAAATCAAGCCCTGGTTCGTAGATGGGAATTTCACCTCGCACCAACATATCTACTTTCTTTTGGTCAATATCTATACAGGTTACGGAATTTCCTGTTTCTGCAAAACAAGTGCCTGTAACCAAGCCAACATAACCACTACCTATAACTGCTATTCTCATTTGATATATATACTTAATTAAAATTAAAATGCAAAAATAATCTTATAAACGATGCCAAAGAAGTATCTCAAAATCTTTTATAACAAAAATGTGTAAATAATATAGTATTTTAGCGAACAATAATAGCAATTAATATTTAATAAATTGAAAATCAGGTAAATACAATATGGATACTAGCGAAAATATAAAATTAATAAGATCTTCTTTAAAAGAGTTTGGTAAAAAAAATATTGAACCTAACCGAAGAAAATGGGATGATGAACAAATTTTTCCTCGGGAAGTATTTTCGAAGCTGGGAGAGTTAGGTTTAATGGGTATTTTAGTGCCCGAAAAATTAGGTGGTTCAGGGATGGGATACCATGAATATGTAGCTGCTATTATTGAACTTTCTATATGGGATCCATCCATTGGACTTTCAATGGCTGCACATAACTCGCTTTGTGTTAACCATATTTTAACCTTTGGAAATGAGGCTCAAAAAAATAAATGGATACCTAAATTGGCTTCGGGAGAATGGATTGGAGCCTGGGGTTTAACAGAGCCCAATACAGGGAGTGACGCAGGCAATATGATGACTACCGCAGTTAAACAAGGAGATAGCTGGGTGCTTAATGGGTCTAAGAATTTTATAACCCACGGAAACTCTGGAGACTTAGTTGTGGTAATGGCTCGTACAGGTGAGATTGGTGATAAACGGGCAATGACGGCTTTTGTGGTGGAAAGAGATAATGCAGGCTTAAAATCTGGCCGTAAAGAAGATAAGCTTGGAATGCGAGCTTCGGAAACAACTGAGGTTATTTTGGATAACTGCCGAGTTTCGTCAGACAGTGTTTTAGGCGAAGTTGGAGATGGGTTTGTGCAGGCGCTAAAAATATTAGATGGCGGAAGAATCTCCATTGCAGCTCTTGGGCTTGGAATAGCAGAAGGTGCCTTAAAAGAATCGATAAAATATGCGAAAGAAAGAGAGCAATTTGGCAAGCCTATTGCGAGTTTTCAAGGAATTTCGTTTAAATTGGCAGAGATGGCCACCAAAGTTGAGGCGGCTAGGCAATTGATTAAAAATGCAGCGGAATTGAAAAACAACCGCCTACCTATGACCAAAGAATCAGCTATGGCAAAGTTTTATGCCTCTGAAATTGCCGTAGAAGTTGCCACCGATGCAGTGCAAATATTTGGCGGCTATGGCTATACCAAAGATTATCCTGTAGAAAAATATTATAGAGATTCGAAACTATGCACCATAGGGGAAGGTACGAGTGAAATTCAGAAATTAGTGATTTCTAAACTTTTGTTAGAAGAATGATTTTGAATTAGGAAAATAGCTAACTATATTTGCGCTCCAATTTGGAAATAAACGTATAGTTATAGCGATGATTATTATAAATGTAAAAGAAAACGAGTCAATTGACAGAGCTTTAAAAAGGTTTAAGAAAAAGTTTGAAAAAACGGGTGTTCTTCGTGAATTAAGATCTAGAACTGCTTTTGAAAAGCCATCTATTACCAATAGAACTATGAAACTTAAGGCTGCTTACAAACAAAAAATGTTTGCAAAAGATAATTACTAATATTTCCCTTAAAGTCATCTTTAATTATTAAGTTAGTAGTGCGGTTTTGTTAAACCGTGTTACTAACTTAATGATAAACTCCTTCCTAAAATATATCGAATTTGAGAAACGTTACAGTACTCATACTGTAATTTCTTACAAAAATGATTTAGCTCAATTTAGTATATTTTTATCAACATTTGACTCTCAGTTATCTCCAGAGTCGGTTACCTACCAACATATTAGGTCTTGGATTATTAGCTTGGTCGAAGATAAGATTGCCCCTTCTTCTATTAATCGAAAAATGGCTTCTATACGTAGCTATTATAAATTTTTATTAAAATCTGGTATTATCACAAAAGACCCTTCTGCTCAACTAAAAGCATTGCGAACGCCTAAAAGGCTGCCTCAGTTTGCACAAGAAAAAGAGATGCAAAATTTATTTGAATTGGTAGAATTTGGGAATGACTTTGAAGGAATGCGTGACCAGCTGCTATTGGAGTTACTATATGCAACAGGTATGCGAAGAGCAGAATTAATAGGTTTAAAAACCACTTCAATAAATATAAAAAAAAAGCATGTAAAGGTGCTTGGCAAACGCAACAAGGAGCGCATAATTCCGTTAACAATAGAAGTAGCAAACCTGATTCAAAAGTATTTGCAACTGCGAGAAGTTGAATGTATGAGTGAAGCAAATGATTTTTTACTTTTGACAGATAAAGGAGAACCTTTATATGAAACTTTTGTGTATAGAAAAGTTAAAAAGTATCTTGGTGCTACCACTTCTTTAGAAAAAAATAGCCCCCATATTTTACGCCATACATTTGCTACCCATTTATTAAATAATGGCGCAGATTTAAATGCCGTAAAAGAATTGCTTGGTCACTCCAGCTTGGCGGCCACTCAGGTTTACACCCACAACTCATTAGATAAATTAAAAAAGGTGTTTGAAAAAGCACACCCTAAAGCTTAGAAATTAATGTTACATATAAATATATAATGCTATGAATGTAAAAATGCACTCAATTAAATTTGATGCCGATAGCAAATTGCTTGACGTAGTTCAGAAGAAAATGAATAAGTTGGAAAGATTTTTTGATCGGATAGTTGATGGGGAAGTGTTTATGCGATTGAACAACGAAGGTATAAAAAACAAAACAGTAGAAATTAAACTAAATATTCCGGGCGACCAGCTATTTGCTACAGCTTCGTCTGCTTCGTTTGAAGCAGCTAGTGATGAAGCAACCCAAGCACTTACAAAACAGCTAAAAAAGTTTAAAGAGAAAACAATGAGTCGTTAAGTTGAACTCGAAATAGCAAAAAGTCCAACAAATAGTTGGGCTTTTTGCTATTAACCCTTATTACATAACAACTAATGCTCAAGACGAGGCTCTTCCAATCCCCTCAGATCCGAAAGTTTTCGGGTGGCGGACTAAAACAAAAATTATCTATTTTCTTAGCCTAATTAATTCATGAGTAATGAGTCTACTCCGAAAACAGGCAATTTTCACAAAAAGATCGCCAAAAGAGACTTTTTTGGTTTTGGGTGTTTTCGGAGTGGACTCAGTAATAGATTATTCATAAATTAATCAGGTTAGAGACACTAATTAGCCCCTGTCTATAAAGTCAATGTTTTCAGAAATAACAAATGACAATATTCAAATAACAAATAAATCTCAAAAACGAAAAGTACCTACTCAGCCATTTGTTTAAACCTAAACCAAAAAAACAACGTCATTCCGTAATTTCTGAAATGAAATGGAAGAAATATGCGAAATCTGTCTATGTCTAGCAGAAATTCAATGAACAACCAGCGACAAATTCTATCCTCACAGCAACTACGAGGTGTTATTGTTGGCTGAGCAGGTACAACGAAAACATCAAACCATGTAAGTGTTTGGTGTTTAGGTGATTGAAATTTGAAATTTATTTGTTATTTGAATATTGTTTGTTGGACCCGATAGCTATCGGGTTTATAAACAAACACTAATTAGGTTTATAAACTAAATGCTTCCTTAATCTTATCTACATAATCGAGTTTTTCCCAGGTAAATAGCTCCACTTCTAACTCCGTTTTTTGTCCGGCATTTTCAAAAACTTTGGTAACAATTTTTGGTTCTCTACCCATATGCCCATAGGCGGCAGTTTCAGCGTAAATTGGGTTTCTAAGCTTTAAGCGTTGCTCAATAGCATACGGGCGCATATCAAAAATGGTTTCCAATGTACGAGCGATTTCTCCATCAGATAGTTTCTCTCCCTCTTTATTTTTTACATTGGAAGTGCCGTAAGTATCTACAAATAATCCGCAAGGTTTTGCTACCCCAATGGCATACGAAATTTGAACAAGGGCTTCATCGCAAACACCTGCCGCTACTAAATTTTTGGCCATATGCCGTGTTGCATAGGCAGCACTTCTATCTACTTTACTTGGGTCTTTGCCACTAAAAGCACCGCCACCGTGAGCCCCTTTGCCTCCGTAGGTATCCACAATTATTTTGCGTCCTGTTAAACCCGAATCTCCATGAGGGCCACCTATTACAAATTTGCCTGTTGGGTTAATATGGTATAATATATTGTTATCAAATAAGGCTTGTATTTCAGGGCTTAATTGTGCTTTAACTCTTGGAATAACATATTCTATAATATCACTCTTAATGGTGGCTAACATTTCTTCGTCAGGGGCAAAATCATCGTGCTGAGTTGATACCACAATGGTGTCTATTCGTATAGGCTTATTATCATCGGTATATTCAATAGTAACCTGCGATTTAGCATCGGGTCGCAAGTAATTTATTTTATCCCCAGCCCTGCGTACCTTCGCTAATTCTTGCAGGATTTTATGCGATAAATCTAATGCCAAAGGCATATAATTTGCTGTTTCCTTGGTCGCATAACCAAACATCATACCTTGGTCGCCTGCGCCTTGGGCATTGGCTTTTTGCTCAAAATCGCCTTCTACTTTTCGGTCAACTCCTTGGTTAATTTCTGATGATTGCTCGTGAATAGCGGATAATATACCACAAGAATGAGCCTCAAACATATACTCACTTTTGGTGTAGCCAATACGAGCAATTACCTCTCGCGCTATGGTTTGTACATCTAAATAGGTGTTGGTATTTACCTCCCCTGCTAATACTACCTGCCCTGTGGTAACCAATGTTTCGCAAGCCACTTTCGATTGCGGATCGAACGCTAAAAAATAATCGATTAATGCATCAGAAATTTGATCGGCTACTTTATCAGGATGCCCCTCAGAAACCGACTCGGATGTAAATAAGTATGACATTAAATGTTAAATTAATTTGAATCGACAAATGTAGCTAATTGCTCAATATAATTAGCTCGCTAAAAACAGAAAAATAGTTGGCTCTTTGCCAATGGTTATCTTTTGCTTTTTCCATTGGCTTACAGGCATTGTTTTAATATACTCTTTGGTGCCGGTTATGTCTTTTGCTACACATAATAAGGTATCGGGGTGCAGGTTTTTTATTAATACACCCAGTGTTCTATCCGATCGGTAAGGCGTTTCTATAAAAAGTTGGGTTTGATGTTGGTTTCGAGAAGCCTTTTCAAATTGGTTAATTTTTTGAGCCGCTTCTTTCATATCAATAGGTAAATAGCCGTTAAAAGCAAACGATTGGCCGTTCATGCCAGAGGCCATTAACGCTAATAATAACGAAGAGGGCCCCACTAAAGGCACAACTCGCAGCCCTAGTTTGTGTGCAATACGAGCTACTTCAGCTCCCGGGTCAGCCACTCCCGGGCAGCCTGCGTCTGATAGTACACCAATATTTTCGCCTTTGAGCGCAGGGGCTAAATATTTTTCCGTTTCACTGGCCGAAGTATCTTTATTTACTTGCTCAAATTGAAGGGTAGAAATATCTATATTCAGTTTTAAGCTGCTAATAAACCGCCTCGATTCTCTGATGGTTTCGGCTAAAAAAAATCGGGTACCCTTTACTGCCTCCAGTATTTGTGGGGGCAATACCTGAGTTGCCGTATCGGGCGATATTACAGAAGGGATGAGATAGATGACTCCTTTTTTCATTTACTCTTCTTTTTCTTTGAGCACCTTTGTGGTATAGCTATTCCACAAAGTTTAGTGTTCTATTAGGTAGAAGGTTAATCATTTAAAAACTGAGTTACTTCGTGTAAAAACTCGGTAGTTTTTTCAGCATGCACCCAATGGCTTGCTCCTTTTATGGTGCTTAATTTACATAGAGGAAAATGTGAATTAATCAGCTCCACATCATCTTCTAAAACATAATTCGACATACCTCCTCTTATAAATAAGGTTGGCTTATTAAAAATGGCATTTGATGGCAGAGCTTTTCCAACTTCGGTAATTTCTTTCTCAATAATATCTAAATTAATTTTCCACTCGAAACCTTCGGGGGTGCGTTTTAAATTCTTTAATAAAAACTGCCTAATACTTGCCAAAGGAACATATTGGGCTAATACATTATCTGCATCAGTTCTCGATTTTAGCTTGGCAAGGTCAATAGATTTTAACCCCTCTATAATAGTATCGTGATGCACCGGGTATTGTTTAGGCCCAATATCCACCACAATTAATTTATGAACTAAGCTCGGAAATTCTGTGGCAAAAAACATAGCTGTTTTTCCACCCAACGAATGACCAATTAAATCACATTCAGCAATTGCATGATCTTCGGTAAATTCTTTTAAATCGGCTGCCATAGCCTTGTAAGTAAACACATCGCTATGAGGCGAATTGCCATGATTGCGTTGGTCAATTAAATACACTTTTCGGGTTGCTGCCAAACTTTTGCCAATGCTTATCCAATTATTAAACGAGCCAAAAAGCCCATGCAAAATAATTAAGGGTTTGCCTTCACCTATTTCTTTGTAATTAAGCTTCATTAAATATCTAATTGTTGCAAGTACATTTGAACTGTGTTTTCCAAACCATAATATAAGGCATCGCTAATAAGTGCATGCCCTATGGAAACCTCCTCTAAATAAGGAATGTTTTTTGCAAAAAATCGCAGATTTTCAAGGTCTAAATCGTGGCCAGCATTTATTGCTAGTTTTAGTTTATTGGCTTGGGTTGCGGCCAACACAAATGGTTTTACAGCCCCTTCTTTATTGGTTTTAAATCCACAGGCATAAGGTTCTGTATAAAGTTCAATTCTGTTACTGCCCACTGTTGCAGCTCCTTCAATATGGGCTAAATCTGTATCCACAAAAATGGAAGTTCTAATATTACTAGCCTTGAGCTCCTGAATAACTTCTTTCAAAAAATCATGATTTTTTATGGTATTCCAGCCTGCATTGGAAGTGAGTACACCAGGGGGGTCGGGCACTAAAGTGGCTTGGGTAGGTTTTACTTTTAGCACCAAATCCATAAATCGCTTATCGGGGTAGCCTTCAATATTAAACTCGGTGGTTACCGTTTCCGATAAATCAAGCACATCTTGGTAGGTAATATGCCGTTCATCAGGCCTTGGGTGCACCGTAATGCCTTGACCTCCAAACTTTTCAATGTCTTTAGAAATTTGAACAACATTGGGATTATTTCCACCTCTGGCATTTCGCAAGGTGGCAATTTTATTCACATTAACGCTTAATCGGGTTGGCATATCAATAGAATTCCTATTTTTGCTGCAAGTTATTGTTTTACGATTAAATTCTAGAATTTATTGAGGTTGAATATCAATGTTAGAAATGATTTTAAAAGAAGGTTAAATTAGGTTTACATAAATTGCAATTCTAAATTCGTAAACAATAAATTGCAAAGATTATTTATCAGTTTAATTAAAAATTATG
>JALSJD010000078.1 GCA_026989535.1 Cyclobacteriaceae bacterium | reverse complement strand
ACTGCCAGTATTGTACGTAAAGACGCCTAAAAAGTTATAATATAACTGCATATTTAATAGAACAAAAAAATATAATTAAACTAGCTTTTCAATGATTTAATGTTAGAATGATTTAATGTTAGAAGGATTTAATGTTAGAAGGATTTAATGATAGAAGGATTTAATGTTAGAAGGATTTAATGATAGAAGGATTTAATGTTAGAAGGATTTAATGTTAGAAGGATTTAATGATTTAATGATTTAATGCAAATAAAAAACATAGCAATTTTGTATATAAAGAACATTCACCCATTTAAGCATTGCAAGTAATTTTTAATAAGTACAATAGCTTTAACACATTAATACAAATGAATCAACCTTTAGCATATATACATCCACAAGCCAAAATTGCCCGAAACGTAGTTATCGAACCTTTTTCTACCATTGATAAAAATGTAGAAATAGGGGAAGGCACATGGATTGGTAGCAATGTAACTATTATGGAAGGCACCCAAATTGGTAAAAATTGCAAAATTTTTCCCGGTGCTGTTATTTCGGCCATCCCTCAAGACCTAAAATATAATGGCGAAGAAACTATTGTTATTATTGGTGATAATACAACTATTAGAGAATGTGTAACCATTAATAAAGGAACTACTGACAAGCATAAAACGCAAGTGGGCGATAATTGCTTAATTATGGCGTATGTGCATTTAGGCCATGATTGCATTATAGGAAATAACTGTGTTTTAGGAAATGCCTCGCAGTTTGCCGGGCACGTTATCGTAAATGATTATGTTATTTTTGGAGGAAGCTGTGCCATTCAGCAATTTACCAAAATTGGGATTCATGCCTACATTGGTGGGGGCTCTTTGGTACGAAAAGATGTACCACCATTTACGAAAGCCGCCAGAGAGCCTCTTTCGTACAGTGGTATAAACTCAGTTGGCTTGCGCAGAAGAGGTTATACTTCTGAAAAAATAAACGAAATTCAGGAAATATACCGATACCTCTTTTTAAAAGGATTAAACAACTCAAAAGCACTTGATTTAATTGAGCTGGAACTGCGCCCCTCCAAAGAAAGAGATGAAATTTTAAACTTTGTAAGAGGCTCAGATCGGGGGGTAATGAAAGGCTATATGAACTAAATAGATATTTTTTTTGCTTTAAATTGAATCCTATTCAATTTTTTAGTTACTTTTAGCGTTAGAACTATATTAACAAATCAATTAGAACATTAATTAATTATTATGAAAAATTTGAAACTTACTTCAATGGCATTATTGCTAGGCTTAATTGTAATTGCAAGCTGTAAAACAGATCCACCACCTGAGCCTTCTGCTGAGGAAAAACAAACCGCATTATTAGCTCAAACTTGGAAAGCAGGCACAGCTGCAAATGACATTACCTTAGATGGTGCTAACGAAATAGGCAACTGGGATGGATTTACCGTAACCTTTACTGCGAATGGAACTTATACTACTACTAATACTTCGGCTGGAAGAGAGAATGTTTGGCCAGCAACAGGGTCTTGGGAGTTTAAAGGCAAAGGAACAGACAATGTTGATGTAAATACCATCATTAGAGATGCAGGTAGCAATAACGAAACTCCTGTTTCTATTACGGTGGCCGAAACAACACTACGTATGACATTTGATTACACCAACCCTGGTGGCAGATTAGGCGGCACTGAAGGTGCTTGGGTATTTAATATGGTTGAATAAACGTATAACCCCATAAAAAATATTTTCTTTCCCTCAAAAGAGGTAAAAAATAGTGCAAAGCCACCCTCTTAGAAGGTGGCTTTGGTCGTTTATGTCTTTTTTAAAACACCGAACATCGATTAACGAATTTTGATTTTTGAATAGTGTTGCTGTCACCAGATAACCGTTATAATACACTTAAAGAATATATTGGCTTGATTGAAGGAGAATTGCCTCCCAAAGTAAGTTCTAGTGTCATAGAGGTTAGTTTGGAAAAATAACCTCAGAACTCAATAACCAATGCTCAAGACCAACGTCATTATCGAGCGTAAGGCTCGGTAATCTCTGGGCTCAACCGAGCCCATTTAGCAGTTGGCTTTAAAATTTCCACCCTGCATAATCAGTGTTCATTACTCTTTTTATATGCGCTGGTAAGCGCAAGAGATTACCGGGTTTTACACCCGGTAATGACGGAAAAAATTAAACACCAATTTGGACTCGGTTGAGTCTAGAAATTACCAGGTTTTACCTGCCTTGTCGGTCAGGCAAGCACTTGATAATAACGCTGGTCTTTGAGCATTAGTTATATAAGAATCCCTCAATAACCAATGCTTTCATCCCCCGATAACGCTTAGCCTGATTAATTCATGAATCTTTGTTATGAGCATTTCAAGTATCTGATAGTCAAGTACTCGCACAGGATTTTGGAACGGAGACGTAGCGAGCTACGTTGAGTACCGAAATTCGAGCAAAGCCTGTACCGTACTTTAGTCGGTATGCTTGAATGTCAGGTAATTGGAATTCGTAATAGATTATTCATGAATTATTCAGGTTAGGAACTGTAAATAAATAAGTCGTTGAAATTGAGCATTTATTTTTTTCTTTATCGAGGCAAAATTTTCAAGCGTAGCCGTAGCTACGGTTTAAAATTTTAACGATGAGAAAGAGCAAGAGAAAAAGTCAAAACGATGAGTTATTTCTTTACAATTCCTTAGGCTAAAAAGCGTTGCCATCTCGCAGGGTGGCTATGATTTTTTAGCTGATGTTGTGGGTAGTATATGTTCAGGATTAATCTTAATAATTTTTCCATTACGAGAAACAATCAATGGACTATTTTTTTGTTTCTTAAATACTACCATCTTGCGATATGCTTCTTGCAGCCCTAATGTTACTTTTTGCTCTAATTCTTTTAGTTGATCAATAGCTTCCATTATATTCTTTATTTAATTCTAACCAATATTTTTCGTTCTTCACAATAACTCTGTCCTTGTTCCCTTCAGCAATAAACTCGAATTTTTCAGATGAATTATTTACTATTAACCAATTATCCACAATTGGGATGTAAATATTAAAAAGATTTCGAAGTCCGTTTTTATATCTTCGTTCTATTACTTCTATAGGAATATTGTGTCCTCCTTCTTTTACTCTAGTACTAACTCGTTGAATTGCTAGCTCCACTGAATCAAGAGTCAAAAAGAGCAGTACAATTTCATAGTTTCGTTGTTGTGCGCTATTAACAAAGCTAGAGTAGCTTTTTGTTGATAAAGTAGTTTCAATTGCAAATGATTCATCAAGCTCAACAAGCTCTTTAATTCGTTGCAACATTAATCTACCAGATCTTATTCCTGCTTTCTCTGGGTTTAGTGGAGAAATCCCTTTTGCTATTTCGTCTGCATTTACAAATTCATAGCAGTTAAATATTTCAGGAAGAATGGTATATGAAAGAGTGGTTTTGCCAACTCCGTTTGGTCCTGCTATGATATATAATTTCTTCACAAATCAAAGATAGCATTTCATTTCGATATTGCATCACAGCATATTACCCACAACGCCACGCTAGACTGCGTAGGGAATTAAAGGTACAAAAATTTCCTGACCTACCGAGACAAATATTTGATTTGGCAGCAAAATCAATAATAACACGCCCAAATCGAAGATTTGGCGGGCTAACCAAAGCGTAAATATTAGAATTTAACACTATCCCCCTATGCTGTTTTAGCGCTTGTTACCTGTAATTAGTGCCT
>JALSJD010000077.1 GCA_026989535.1 Cyclobacteriaceae bacterium | reverse complement strand
ATGCGCAAACTCAAAAATGAAGAACTCAACCGTTTATCTCCAGAGCAGTTCAAAAACCAACCCAAAGCTCCCATCATTTTAATATTAGATAATATTAGGAGCATGAATAATGTGGGGTCTGCTTTTAGAACTTCGGATGCTTTTTTAATAAAAGCCATTTATTTAACAGGCATAACGGCAAAACCACCCCATAGAGACATTAATAAAACAGCACTTGGGGCTACAGATACTGTTGAGTGGCACTATTTTAGCACCACTCAAGAAGCAGTTGATGACGCCAAAGCAAAAGGATTTATAATTGCTGCTGTTGAACAAGCTGATAACAGCATCTATTTAAACAAGTTTGAGCCTAAGCCCGAGGCTAAGTATGCATTTGTTTTTGGTAACGAAGCTTTTGGGGTAGAGGAAGAAATAGTTAAAAATGCAGATATCTGTTTAGAAATACCTCAATATGGAACCAAACACTCGTTAAACATATCGGTAAGTATTGGGGTGGTGCTGTGGGACTATAAATCTAAAATTAGTTAAAAAAAGCATAGAAAAAGGAGGGAACTCTCACGGCTCTGTTTTCTTAGAGACACTACTCACCTAAAAACTACAAAGCAATTGTATAAGCCTCTCATAGCCCTTTTAATAAAAGTTCAATTCCCCTTTTTTATATCCATTTCTAGCTAAATTTGCTTGTATATTTTTTAAACAGTTAAACTTTCCAAAAAATGAATTTCAGAATAGAAAAAGACACTATGGGCGAAGTAAAAGTGCCCGCAGATAAATATTGGGGAGCACAAACAGAGCGCTCACGCAATAATTTTAAAATTGGTGGTGTTAACCACCACATGCCAATTGAACTAATACGTGGATTTGCCTATTTAAAAAAAGCAGCAGCTTATACAAATTGTGAATTAGGCGTATTAGCCGAAGAAAAAAGAAATGCCATAGGGCAGGTTTGTGATGAAATTTTGGAAGGCAAGCTTGATGACCAATTTCCATTGGTCATTTGGCAAACAGGGTCTGGGACACAATCTAATATGAATGTAAACGAAGTGGTTGCTAACCGCGCCCATGTTATTAACGGAGGCAAGTTAGGAGACGAAACTACTTTTATCCACCCCAATGACGATGTTAACAAATCGCAGTCTTCTAACGATACTTTTCCAACAGGAATGCATATTGCTATTTATAAGATGGTAACAGAAACCACTATTCCAGGAGTAGAAACGCTTAGAGATACCCTAGCTATGCTTTCTAAAAAATATATGGATGTAGTTAAAATTGGCCGAACACATTTAATGGATGCCACCCCATTAACACTCGGGCAGGAATTTTCAGGCTATGTTTCACAATTAAACCATGGAGTAAAGGCCCTTAAAAACACCTTGCCACATATGGCTGAGTTGGCTCTAGGAGGCACTGCTGTAGGTACTGGCATAAATACGCCTAAAGGGTATGCGCAAAACGTAGCTTCAAAAATTGCTAAGTTTACAGGTCTGCCTTTTATTTCGGCAGAAAATAAGTTTGAGGCCTTGGCTGCCCACGATGCGTTGGTAGAAACCCATGGGGCGTTAAAACAATTAGCAGTAAGCCTGATGAAAATTGCCAACGATATTAGAATGCTAGCCTCTGGGCCAAGAAGCGGCATTGGTGAAATACTAATTCCTGCCAACGAACCGGGCTCATCCATTATGCCGGGCAAGGTAAACCCTACCCAAGCCGAAGCATTAACTATGGTATGTGCGCAAGTAATTGGCAATGATGTGGCTGTAGCTGTTGGAGGTATGACTGGCCATTATGAACTTAATGTATTTAAACCCGTAATGGCCTATAATGTATTAACCTCTGCTCGATTAATTGGAGATGCATGCCAATCATTTAATACAAATTGTGCCGTAGGTATAGAACCCAATATTGAAGTATTAGAAAAGAATTTAAATAATTCGCTTATGTTAGTTACAGCATTAAATACGCATATTGGGTACGAAAAAGCGGCAAAAATTGCCAAAACAGCCTATCAAAATGGCACTACTTTAAAAGAAGAAGCTTTGAATTTAGGTTACTTAACTGCCGATGAATTTAATGAATGGGTAGATCCAAGTAAAATGATTGGCTCTATGGATTAAAGAGTAGTGCAACTAAAACTTGGCTGTTTAATTAAATTTTACAATATTTACTGCATTATACATAAATTGAATTAATCGAAAATGAAAAAACTTGTATTGGTATCGTTGTTATTAGTGTTTGGCTTCACTTCAATTGCTCAACTTTCGAAGCAAGAGAAGAAGGAGTGGAAATCTAAATACAAAGCTTACAAAAAAGATCTTGAAGGATTTAAAATTCTTGTGGAAGAAAATGGGGCATTAAAAGGACAGCTCAGTAATGCAAAAAATCAGCTTAATGAAACGAAAGCGAAGTTAAGCGATAAAGATGCTCGAATTTCTGATTTGCAAGATGAAAATGCACGAATGAAAAGTCAGGTAGCTGCAGCTAATGCTGCTGCACAAGAAGCTAAAAACGCATTAAGTAGCAAGCCTACTGGTGCAGAACCTTCCCCCATGTCGATGGATGGGGTTGTATTTAAAGTACAAGTAGGTGCTTTTGCCAAAAAAGATATGGCAAGTTTTTTTGATAACAACCCTATGTTTAGTGGTGAGAACGAAGAAGGGCTGCAAAAAATCACTCTTGGGTTCTTTAGAGACTACTGGGAAGCGGATACTTTTAAGAAACATTTAAGAGAAATGGGCGTGAAAGATGCGTGGGTTGTTCCTTACAAAGACGGACAGCGAGTTGCCATTAAAGACGTTTTGGAAGGCGTTATCTAACATAAATATTTTATACTAAAAAAAGCCGATTATCTTTTAAATAAGACAATCGGCTTTTTAATTTTCTATAAAATCACGAACTAATAACGGGCTCAATATCTAACACCTTCAGAGCTTTCAAAACCATATCCCAGTCAGAAGGCATCAGCCGTTCAAGTTTAAGCCCCTCCTGTTTTTCCCACTCATCAAGCATAAAAATCATATTAGCTACAAAATTTTCTTCGTCTAATACTTGATAAAACGCTAGGTATTTTTTAGCAATATCTTTATACCCTATTCTTTCTCGAAGCCCACTACTTTCGTTTCTAATAATCATATTACAAAGATATTGAGGGGTATTACTATTAATTATAAGTAAAAAACCTAATTTACATATTAGTTAAAATACCTAGACAATCTACTTTTTACTCCTTTCTATAAAAGTTAGGATTAATCGGATTCAGATTAATATATTTGTTACGTAAAATAAGTTAACACTTATTTTACGCCTTTTGTAAGCTAGCAATATCAAATGAAAATAATAATAGCAGGTGCAGGTGACGTTGGGTATCATCTTGCTAAATTACTAGTACTTGAAGATCACGAGATTGCCATAATTGATCTAAACGAAGCAAAACTTGCCCATCTTTCAAAACATCTTGATGTGGTTACGGTTCGAGGAAGTGCTACCTCTTTTAGTGTGCTCGAAGAAGCCAACATAGCAAACTCAGACCTGTTTATAGCCGTTACAGAGTCTGAAGAAGCCAATATCTCCACTTGCATTATTGCAAAACATCTTGGCGTTAAAAAAACCATTGCACGAATTCAAAACACAGAATTTCTTGTAAGGAAAGATAAACTAGACCTATATGATTTAGGTATTGATGAAATAATATCCCCCGAATCTCTCGCAGGTCGTGAAATTAAAAGATTACTCAGAGAAATAGCACTCACAGATTCGTTTGATTTTGACGGTGGAAAGCTTTCGCTTATTGGGCTGCCTATTAACAAAAAAAGCCCATTGTGTGGAAAATCACTCTTAGAAGCTTCTAAATTAGACCCAACAAACAGTTTTATTACTGTGGCATTGCTCCGCAATAACGAAACTATTATTCCACATGGCCATGATAGGTTTGAAGCGAATGACCACGCCTATTTTATTGCTTTACCAAGCGCTATAGATAAAGTAATAATGCTTTCTACACGTGAAAAAAAGCAAGGCTTAAAACGGGTTATGGTGCTTGGTGGTAGTAAAGTTGGCATTAATGCCTCTAAGCAATTAAGTAAAAAATATAATGTTAAATTAATTGAGCTTGATAAGCAAAAGTGCTTTGAACTAGCAGATATGCTACCGAATGTAATGGTAATTCATGGAGACGCTCGTGATGTAGATTTGCTTCAAGAAGAAGGCATTGATGAAACCGATGCTTTTATTGCAGTTACAGGCAATTCAGAAACCAATATTATTTCAAGTTTAGTGGCCAAAGACCACAAGGTAAAAAAGACGATTGCCCTCGTTGAAAACGTTGATTATATACACCTCTCGCAAAATATAGGGGTTGACACTATGATTAATAAAAAACTGATTGCGGCAAATTTTATTTTTCGTTATATCAGAAAAGGAGACATCATCAACCTTACCTCTATTCATGGGGTTGATGCAGAAGTACTTGAGTTTGTAATAAAAGTAGAATCTAAAATTACAAGAGATACCTTAAGGTCGTTGGACATACCCAATTCTGTAATTGTGGCAGGAGTTATTAGAAAGGGGGAGGCAATCATCCCTAAGGGCGATTTTCAATTTAGACCAAAAGATAGAGCCGTGGTACTCTGTAAACCAGAGTCTATCCAACAAGTAGAAGAGTACTTCTCATGAGTCGTTTTAATGTTAAACTAATTGGATCCATCCTTGGCTTATTACTCGTTATAAGCGGTGTTGGAATGCTTATGGCAATCCCTTTTAGCATTTATTATAAAGAGGATTTGTTTCCAATTACCTCTTCTGCAGCAATTACACTTTTTACGGGGCTTCCTTTATGGTTACTCCTCAACAAGTCTGCTCCACGAGAGCTTAAAAAAAGAGATGGATACCTTGTGGTTACGCTAGGGTGGGTTGTGATGTCACTATTTGGCACACTGCCCTACTTAATAAGTGGGTCTATCCCCAATTTTACGGATGCTTTCTTTGAAACGATGTCAGGGTTTACCACTACTGGTGCTTCTATTTTAAACAATATTGAAGCAATGCCCAAAGGTATTTTATTATGGCGTAGTTTATCGCAATGGATTGGGGGCATGGGAATTATTGTATTAGCTGTAGCTATCTTGCCCATTTTAGGGATAGGAGGCATGCAATTATTTGTAGCTGAGGCTCCTGGCATATCTGCAGAAAAATTAAAACCAAGAATAAAAGATACTGCCAAAAGACTATGGCTTATTTATGTAGGGCTAACTTTTTTAGAAACTGTGCTTCTAATGTTTGGCGATATGCCATTTTTTGATGCGCTCAACCATAGTTTAACCACCATGGCCACAGGTGGGTTTTCTACAAAAAACAATAGTATCGCCTTCTATAGCTCCCCCTATATTCATTATGTTATCACGGCATTTATGTTTTTGGCCGGCACCAGCTTTACACTCACATACTTTATTCTTAAACGAAAACTAAAAAAAGTACTTGGTAACGAAGAGTTTATTGTTTACTTGGTTTTTATCATTTTAGCAACGCTAATGCTTACGGGAGTTGTACACTCTTTAACAGATTATTCGTTCGAAAAAAACTTTAGAGATACGCTTTTCTCTGTGGTTTCAATTATTACTACCACAGGCTTTGTTGTTGAAGATTATACGGCTTGGTCTCCATTAATTACAATGGCCTTTTTTGCACTACTTTTTATAGGAGGAATGGCAGGAAGCACCGCAGGAGGAATAAAAGTGGTACGGCATATTGTTCTTTTTAAGAATAGTTTTTTAGAAATGAAACGCCAATTACATCCTAATGCTATTATCCCAGTACGACTCAATAACCGAGCAATTCAAGGAGAATTAACCTATCATGTATTGGCCTTTATGATGATTTATTTTTTAATATTTTCAATCGGTAGCATCATTATGGCATGGGTAGGCCTTGATTTTCCTACAGCCCTTAGTGCAGTAGCAACAAGTTTAGGCAATGTTGGCCCAGGAATTGGCAACGTTAGCCCGGTGGATAACTTTAGTGCCATCCCAACGGTAGGCAAATGGGTGCTTGCGTTTTTAATGCTTTTAGGCAGATTAGAGTTATTTACTGTCTTAATCCTCTTTACCCCTTTCTTTTGGAAAAGAGAGTAATACCTAGCCTTTTTTATGTATAAGAGACACTAGATAGCTTCTGATATTCTTTCGATAGCAAATTCAATTTCTTCAAAGGTTGTAAACTTACTAAAACTGATGCGTAAGTTGTTATACTCACTTTTTTCTTTGCTTAGGGCATCTATTACATGAGAGGCTTCATTCGAGCCACTAGAGCATGCACTCCCTTCGGAAACATAAACCCCCTGCATATCCAAATTAAATAATAAGGTCTCATTTTTTTGTTCTGGCAAACAAATACTAATAATGTTAGGCAGGCTTTCTTCTAAGTGATTAGAACGACCATTAAAAGTAGCGGAAGGTATTTTTTTATGTAATATGGATACAAATTTATTTTTAAGCCTGATAAACTTTGCTGTTTGGTCTGATAAGTTATGCTGAGCTAATTCAAATGCTTTTGCTAAGCCTATTATTCCAATAATATTTTCAGTGCCTCCGCGTACACCTCTTTCTTGTGCACCGCCATGCACATAAGTAGTTAATTTGGCATGCTTAGCATTGGTATAAATAAAGCCGACCCCTTTAGGCCCATGGATTTTATGCCCAGATCCCGTAGCGAAATCAAGAGGAAGTTCGCTTAAGCTTAAAGGTAAATGCCCAAATGACTGCACCATATCCGAATGAAATAATGCATTATATGCTCTGCACAAAAAACCCACTTTTTTGAGGGGTAAGAGATTACCAATTTCATTATTAGCATGCATTAATGAAACCAACGTCTTTTTTTCTTCTTTTAACAAACTTTCTAGCTGGATTAAATCAATATCGCCCAACTCGTTCACATCTAAAAAAAGTATTTCAGTCTTACAGTATTTTTGAATCCATGCTAAGGTATCTAAAATGGAATGGTGTTCGATGGGTGATGAAATAATTCGTTCAATTTTTCCTTCTAATGCTAACGACTTTAAAATGGCGTTATTGGCTTCGGTGCCTCCAGAGGTAAATAATAGTTCTTTGTCTTTACATCCAATAATTGAAGCCACCTTTTTCCTTGCTTTTTCGAGCTCAACCTTAGCCTCCCTGCCTATGGCATGAGTAGAGGAAGGGTTACCGTAGTAATGGGTCATAAACTCCGTTATTACTGAGATTACCTCAGGGTCTAATTGAGTGGTAGCTGCATTATCTAGGTAAGCCTGCATGTGGGTTACGGTTGAATTAATTCATGAATATCAGCAATAATTTTATTGGCTAGGCTGTTAGCGGTAGTTTCAGATTCGGCTTCGGCATAAATTCTAATAATTGGTTCGGTATTCGATTTACGTAAGTGAACCCATTGCTTATCAAATTCAATTTTAACACCATCAATGGTGTTAACCGGTTGCGTTTTATACCTTTCTTTTATGCCAATTAAAATGGCATCTACATCAATATTGGGTTGAAGCTCTATCTTGTTTTTTGAAATAAAGTAAGAAGGGTAGCTAGCTCTTAATTGCGCACAACTTTTTTTAGTATGCGCTAAATGGGATAGAAATAATGCAATACCTACCAAAGCATCTCTGCCGTAATGAAGCGCAGGGTAAATCACACCACCGTTGCCTTCGCCCCCAATTATAGCGTTGGTTTTTTTCATTTGGGCAACTACATTTACTTCGCCCACGGCTGCAGCGGTATAAATGCCTTTATGCTTTTCGGTTACATCTTTAAGTGCACGGGTAGATGATAGGTTAGAAACAGTATTGCCTGGTGTATGTGTAAGTACATAGTCAGCAATGGCTACAAGGGTGTATTCTTCGCCAAACATAGAGCCATCTTCGCTTACAAACGCCAACCGGTCAACATCAGGATCCACCACTATTCCTACATCATATCTGTTTTTTTCAACTTCAGAACTAATGGCTGTTAAGTTTTCTGGCAAGGGCTCAGGGTTGTGAGGAAAGTTGCCATTTGGCTCACAATAAAGTTCGATTATTTGATTAACACCCAGTGCTTTTAACAGTTTTGGCACGGCAATGCCCCCCGAAGAATTAACGCCATCAACTACAATTTTAAAATTTTGTGTTTTAATAGCTTGTACATCAACCAAAGGTAGCTTTAACACTTCTTCAATATGAAAATCCAAATAATCATCATTGGTCTTTGCCTCTCCTAGTTTATGCACTTTGGCAAACTTTATTTCTCCAGATTCGGCTAGTGCTAAAATTTCTGCCCCATCTGCGGCAGAAACAAACTCGCCTTTGGCATTAAGTAATTTGAGGGCGTTCCACTCTACCGGATTATGGCTGGCGGTAATAATAATTCCACCACAAGCGCCTTCCTTAGGCACTGCCATCTCAACCGTTGGTGTGGTTGAGATGGCCAAATTGATTACGTTTAACCCTAGCCCCGTAAGGGTAGAGGTTATTAACTGGCTTACCATAGGGCCTGATGGCCTCGCATCTCTACCAATTATAATGGTGTTTGAGCTATGCTGCTTGCTTGCCCATGCGCCAAAAGCAGCAGCAAATTTAACAATGTCAATGGGGGTAAGGTTTTTGCCTGGCTGGCCACCAATGGTGCCCCTAATTCCAGAAATAGATTTAATTAATGTCACTTGTTGATTGCAATTTTATGCAAAGATAGTGATATTATTTAACCATCAATGCAATGAGAATATTTTGAAAGAGTTCTACCGGAAAGAAGAAATTACATTATTAACAGCATTCCCTTCTTGAGAACAATCACTGGTGCCCTCTTCGTCAGAAGTTCGGCCACAGTAGCCACATGGCGCCCCTGGTTCTTTTTGTAGGTAGGGATTTTGCGAAGCACAGGTGCCTTTAAATTTACCATCTTTTTTTAGTAGCACCCTTACCGACATAAGGGTAAAAAATAGGGCTATAAATCCGATAACAACTAATGTAGTCATAATTTGAATATCTTTGTACAAAGGTAACATAATTGCTTATTGAATTGTTCAGGGAATCTTTATTAATTGATTCCCTTCAATATTTCTTTCTTTAATATGACTAAAAACCAAGTTGCTGCTGACCCAGCGAGGCAAAAAAAACTAGATTCGTTTGATAAATTGCTAACCATAATGGATGAATTGCGAGCTTTTTGCCCTTGGGATAAGAAGCAAACGATGGATTCGTTAAGATATTTAACATTAGAAGAAGTATATGAACTCTCGGATGCCATCCTTGAAAATGATGCAGAAGAGATTAAAAAAGAGCTTGGAGACTTGTTTTTACATGTAGTGTTTTACTCAAAAATAGCTTCTGAAAAAGGCGATTTTGATGTGGCCGATGTACTAGACTCTATTGCTGAAAAGCTTATATATAGGCATCCGCATATTTATGCCGATGTAGAGGTGGAAAATGAAAAAGAAGTAAGTGAAAACTGGGAAAAGTTAAAACTCAAAGAAGGGCAAAATAAATCGGTTTTAGGCGGTGTGCCAAACTCACTACCAGCTATGGTAAAAGCGATGCGAATTCAAGAAAAAGCAAAAGGGGTTGGGTTTGATTGGGAAGCAAAAGAGCAGGTTTGGCAAAAGGTAGAAGAAGAGCTTCAAGAGTTTAAAGTGGAGTTTAACATTGAAGAAAACAAGGCTATTGACCTTAAAAAAGCAGAAGGTGAATTTGGAGATCTTATATTTTCATTAATAAACTATGCTCGTTTTGTGGGTATAAACCCAGAAGATGCCCTTGAGAAAACCAATAAAAAATTTATCAAGCGTTTTACATATTTAGAATCTGAAGCTAAAAAAGTGGGTAAGTCCTTGGCCGATATGAGTTTGGCTGAAATGGATGCTTATTGGGAAAAAGCGAAGATAAAAAAATAAGGTCTCTATGCTAGAGACCTTATTTTTAGATGGTTTATAAAGTTTGTTACTGCCACGAAGGTTGTGTAGCATTAATTAAAATTATTATTTCATTGTTTTCTTCTATCATTATTTACTTTAAATAACAGCTTAACCTAAAGTTTTAGCCCATTGATACATTGGAGGCTTCTTCGTGGATAACCAATTGACCAATGCGATGCGTTGATTGCGATCTATGATCACAAAAACCACATTCATAATATCTAATTAGTTCTCCATCAGTATCTGCCGTAGGCTTAGTTATTACATCTTCTTTAATAACTTTATAGGTTTGGTAACCACACTCAGGGCATTCGGTTGCATGCAAATGACCAGCGTATTTTTCGATTTTTGTAAATCCAGTTTCTTCATCTAGCCAAACGTCATAATCAATACTAAAAACTTCTTCCTCTGCTTGCATGCCCTCATCTAAATACACATCTTCCTCATCCTCGCTCATTAATTTCATTTTCTTGCCTGTTTTAGGAGATATTCTTGGCTTAAAACGTAATACTTTTAATCTTTTTTCGAGGCTAAAGGGGTAATAAAATTTGAGCATATTATTAATTACAACACCAATAAGAAATGCTATAGTAAAAGTAACAACCCCTCTAATAATAAACCAAAAAACACCAATTTCACTTACAAAGGAATTTGCCAAAATACTAGCACCAATTAAAAATAGGATTGTTGACGTCCATAAAGCGGTTATTTCATTTTCGCTTATATAGTCGTATTTCATTTTATAATCTTTAGTGGTAATAACTTTTAAAAAATGAAGTACAACACGTAGAATTGCAAAAGCAATAAAAAAAATGGCTGCATATCTACCCCAAGTGTTCCACGTTTCAATAAATTGTATAGGAGCTTCTTCCATCGTAATATAGGTTTTTGGTTGTTAGGTTTAAGTAGTAATTGATTAAGCTTTTATAAATAAAAACCAATAAAACACAATATAAAGAATTTTCTGATAGAAAATCAATGATTATCAAGTTGATTATTTTCGAGAAATCTATTTATGCCCTCTACGATTATTAAAGGGCTTTCATAAATTCTCATATATGCAACACTACTGAGTACGTAACAATTATATTTATTCTTTATTATATTAATTTGAATTTAACTGTTTTCTATTAGGGCGGCTTGGTTACAGTCCCCTGTCCCCTGCGCAATAGAAAGATACACAAAACTGTTACACCATTTGAGGCTTCTTTTTAACCAGTAATTGATGTACAGCAGCTATAATTCCTGCCTTGTCAAACCCACACTGGTGCTGTAATTGTTCTTGAGTGCCATGCTCAATAATTTCATCTGGTATGCCCAGTCGCTTTACTTGTGGGGTGTAATTATTTTCGGCATTAAACTCAATAATAGCACTGCCAAATCCTCCTATAATGGTGCCATCTTCTACGGTAATCACCTTTTTAAAAGTACTCATTATTTTATGAAGCAACTTAGTGTCTAAAGGTTTAACAAATCGCATATTATATACTGCGGCAGAAATACCTGATTCTGCTAATTCACTGGCAGCGTCTAAGGCAAAATTGCCTACATGCCCTACCGTTAAAATCGCAATATCGTCTCCTTTTACGAGCTGCTCGCCCGTGCCAATTTTTAGGGCTTTCATGGGTGTTTTCCATTGAGGCATAACGCCTTGCCCTCTTGGATACCTAATGGTAAACGCCTTGCCTTTTCTAGGTTTTTGAGCCGTAAACATTAAGTTTCTTAATTCCTCTTCGTTAATAGGAGCTGCAATTATCATATTAGGCACACTGCGCATATAAGCAAGGTCGTATGCACCATGGTGCGTGGGGCCATCAGCTCCTGCAAAACCAGCTCTATCTAAACAAAAGTTTACTGGGAGGTTTTGGATGGCTACATCGTGAATTACTTGATCGTAAGCACGTTGCATAAATGTGCTGTAAATATTGCAAAAAGGCACCAGCCCTTGTGTGGCCAGCCCTGCCGAAAATGTAACGGCATGCTGCTCTGCAATGCCTACATCAAATGCTCTTTCAGGTATGGCTTCCATCATAATATTAAGCGAGCAGCCCGAAGGCATGGCAGGTGTTATTCCCACAATTTTTTCGTTTGCTTTTGCTAACTCAACCAGTGTGTGGCCAAATACATCTTGATATTTTGGCGGCTGAGGTTGTTCAACTGTTTTTTTATGAATAGCTCCTGTAACTTTATCAAAAGAGCCAGTGGCATGCCATTTGGTTTGCTCTTTTTCGGCAGGCTTAAATCCTTTGCCCTTTGTGGTAATGCAATGCAATATTTTAGGTCCTTTTATGTTTTTCATATCACTTAGTACAGACACCAAGTGATCTACATCATGCCCATCAATGGGGCCAAAATAGCGTAGGTTAAGCGATTCGAATAAATTACTTTGCTTGAGCAAAAAAGATTTGATGCTATTTTCAAATTTAGAAGCTAGCTCTTGTGCATTGGGACCAAGTTTATTTAGTTTACCAAGAATCTTCCAAGCTTCATCTTTAATTTTATTATAGGTATGGCTGGTGGTAATATCTGTTAAATAATCTTTTAATGCTCCCACGTTGGGGTCAATCGACATATTATTGTCGTTTAAGATTATTAAAATATTAGCATTAGCCACACCCGCATGGTTCATGGCTTCAAAAGCCAAGCCGCCCGTCATGGCACCATCACCAATAATTGCAATATGCTGCCGATCTGTTTCATCTTTAATAGCAGAGGCTACGGCCATACCCAAGGTAGCAGAAATAGAGGTGGATGAATGCCCTACCCCAAAAGCATCATATTTGCTTTCATCTCTTTTTGGAAAACCCGAAACACCTTTATACACTCTGTTGGTATGAAATTGAGACCTCCTGCCCGTTATAATTTTATGGCCATACGCTTGATGCCCAACATCCCATACTAATTGGTCATCGGGGGTGTTAAATACATAATGCAAAGCTATTGTTAGCTCAACCACACCTAAACTGGAGGCAAAGTGCCCACCATATACTGAAACACTATCAATAATATAATCACGTAGTTCTTTAGATAATTGAGTTAGGGTAGATCTATCTAATTTTCTAAGTTCTTCGGGTGAGTTTATGTTTTCCAATAAACTACCAGGTTCAATTTTCATAGCTAATTTTTTAAAAGTAGGTAGTAGCTAAATTCAAAGCAATTTCTTTGCAACAGACAAAGGTACATTATTTTAATTTCTAGCCTTTGAGAGGTAGTGTTATAATTTGTTAATTTAATTAATACCTAGATTGAGCGATTCACTAAAGCGATAAGCCTGCTTGGAGTTAAGCCTATAGAAATCCACGGCAGTGGCGTCATTTATACACCCTGCAAGAGGTTCGAGTGCCAAGGATAAAAGATAAAAAAGGGCAAATTAGCACCCTTGATATTCCTTGGGCAGAAGCCTTTCAACGACATCGTTATTTGCTCGAAAAAAAATTATAGACACCCTAAAAGCCTCCAAGTTTCACAAAATTTTATATGTGTTAAGTTAATACTTTGTGGTTCTTTTCCCGCCAACTGGCGGGTGGTGGCTATGTTTTTTCGGCTGAATCAGAAAAGGACATAATTATGTAACTGTATTGAGTGACCCTAAAACAGGTATTAGTATTAATGTAGGAGAAGGCAGAACCAAGGAAGTTACAAAAAAAACCTTATTATCCAATCCTTTAACCCAATTTTAAAAAGAGCATTATGATTGCTCATTTTTAAAATGTTATGGTTTTGAGTTAAAATTTTTGAGATAAATAAGCCTTACGCTTGGTAAAGCAGGTTTGTTATTTGCTGAGGTGTATCAATCGATTGAAAATTTAGCTTTGCAATTTCAAATAATCGTTGATAGCTTTTTCTAGCAGAAGCTTCTGCAAATACACCAAATCTAGTATCTTGGTTGTAGATATCACTTTTGAGAACAGTTTTGTTTTTAAGTGGTTTCATAGGCCTAATCTGTGTTTGTAATAAGTAATACAACTAGCCATATCAATACCCTCCCTTAAAAAGTATTTTATTTGTAATGAATAGTATTATAGCTTTAAAAATCAACCCCCAATCAATTTTTGGTTGCAAAACTAATAATGGAAGTTGTGCTTAATTTTTTTTGAATTATTTTAGATACTTTATGAAAATAATATAAACAAATGAAAAAGACATTGATGATTATTTTTTTAATAGGCCTGCTTAGTATTACAGGAAGGGCACAAAAGATTATCCAAGATGTAATTATCAGAACAGATAGTGCTGATTTTTCATTTCAGAAGCAGGGTTTCCAAATAAGAAAAGGTAATTACCTCTACTTTACTCTCAATAAAACGAATCAAGAAGTTGAAATTACTGTAAAAACAAACCCTGCTATTAAAGTGATTGATATTCACTTATTACCAACCCCAGGGTTTGTTCAACTAGACTCTTTAATTGAAACAGAAAAAAACACGTTTGTGGTTGATATTCGTTTTACATCCATATTTGATGTTGGTTTTCCCAAACTAGTGTTTGAAATATTTACTGATACATTGACAAAAACAGAAGACATTAAACTTTACCCATTCATCTTTCCAATCTTAAAAGACCTTAATCCACAGATAGAAATTTTTAACGGGCAGGAGGTAACAGTTCCTTTGCCAATTACAAACCCAACACTCATAAAGTACACAGGTATGTGGCACTCCGAAGGCATATTAGACTATCGGCTTATCAAAACGTTGGAAGGTCCAGCTCTTTCTATTAAACCAAGCGCCCTTGGCTTACAATCGCTAACGGTGGGGGTGGAGGCCTTTAAGCCTTTTTTTAATGAGCACGGAAGTTTGTCCACCCATTTATTTAATTTTAGGATAACTGTACGGGTGGTGCGGTCTAAGTTTAATTATTTAAATTTTACAGAGTCCACCTATTTTTTTGAGCCACAAGGCGAAAGAGCAATTACTGTTTGGTTTGATTATAACCCTAATATAAAACTGAATAAAACCTATCGGATAGAAGATCAGGAAGGGCCAGGTGGGCGGCTTATAGGAGAAATTTATACAAGAGCTTATGTTGAAAACCAGAACAAAGTAATTGCATCTATGCGTACCTATGCGCTGCACCAAGTAGAGGGAGGCCTGCTTTATGTAAAAGAGGGCGATCGAAATAGGTTTTTTACTAATTTTAATATCCTGCCAAAACCATTCATCGAAAAAGTATCCATTCTAAGGCAAGGAAAAGATTGGACAGGGAGCCAAATAGTATACCCGGGCGAAGAAATAGAATTAAAAATTCAGGGTACGGGTCTTTCGAGCTCTGAAATCACTTTTGCCGATGGAAAGTATATGGCCATTGCTGATACAGTTCGAAAAAATAATCAAGTTCGATTCTTTCGTCTCAAAATTCCAGCAGATATTAAAGAACGCTCCATTCCAATTAGCTTAAACCAAAACACAACAAGCTTTGGGTTTTTGGTTAATGAATACCAACGACCCCGCAGCCTAGATTTTATTACCGTAAATTATGGCGATGGTGAACATGAACTTACAGGCGAAAAGTTTTATAAGCCGTCCTTATACAATGATGAAATAGGAGATGTGGTTATTACAGCACATACCAACCGAATTGATGATGATGATGATTTTTATGGCGTACAATACATACATGTAGAAATTAGGTTGTGGGATAAGAATAATAGGCAGATTGAAACACGCAGTGTGGAGAATATAAAAATAGTGCCGAGCCAATCTTCTATTCGGCACTTAGGGTACGACCATAATAATGAGTCGAGTGCCGTACTTCGCATCAACGATTTTCTGGTAAACAAAACCTATGATTTACGACCTTGGTCAAAAATTGAAATCACAGTAGAGCATGACAAGTCGAAATATAATGGAAATGGTTTTAAGAGCAAGGCTATAATATATCGAAGTGATAATTATGCAATTGACGTAGAAGTTTCTTTTCCGGCAGGGTTGTTTGTAGTACCCATTGGAAACACCAGTGAGGTAAGTGCATTAACAGGGCTAAGCATAGCTTCCATGGCCAACTTCACCTTTTATAAAAAAGGACAAATTAAAAAAGAGCAACCCATTAGGTTGGGCTTGGGCTTTATTGCGCTTAATGCAATTAATAGTATTACAGGCTCAACAGACGATAGCGATATTGGAGCTGTTGCGCTTATGTCTTTTCAACCATTGCATTCAGAATCTAAAATAAACTTTCCATTGTATGCGGGGTTTGGCTACCTCTTTAAGGCCGACCATTTATTTTTATTAATAGGCCCTGGCATTAAGTTTACATTTTAGAGTACATCTATTTTAACATCAAAAGCCCATTTCTGTTCATAATCACCTAATTTTGCAGCTTCAAAATTAGGTAAGAGATGATTTCAGCAAATAATATATCACTGCAATACGGTAAAAGAGTTCTTTTCGAAGATGTAAACGTAACGTTTGGTGCGGGTAATTGCTATGGCGTAATTGGTGCCAATGGAGCGGGCAAATCCACTTTTTTAAAAATATTGGCAGGCGACATATCTCCTAATAGTGGCAAAGTAGTGCTAGAACCCGGCAAACGAATGGCTGTTTTACGCCAGAACCACTTCGAGTTTGATGAAGAAACCGTACTTAATACGGTATTAAGAGGCCATTCCTTTCTTTGGAAAATAATGGAAGAAAAAGAAGCCGTGTATGCCAAGCCCGACTTTAGCGAAGATGATGGAAACCGTGCAGCTGAATTGGAAGCCGAATTTGCTGAACTCGAAGGGTGGAATGCAGAGTCGGATGCTGCGGCATTATTAAGTGGCTTGGGCGTGGTCGAATCAGAGCATTATAAAACGATGAAAGAGCTGGGAGGGCATTTAAAAGTTAGAATACTGCTAGCACAAGCACTTTTTGGCAACCCCGATATTCTTATTTTAGATGAGCCAACCAATGATTTGGATATTCAAACCGTTTCTTGGTTGGAAGATTTTTTGCTCGATTTTAAAAATACCGTAATTGTGGTATCTCACGATAGGCATTTTTTAGATACCGTTTGTACACATATTGCCGATATTGATTTTAGTGCTATTAGCTTATTTACAGGTAATTATGCCTTTTGGTATCAGTCTAGTCAATTAGCTTTGGCACAACGGTCGTCTTCTAACAAAAAAGCAGAAGATAAGAAAAAGGAGCTTCAGTCATTTATCCAACGCTTTAGTGCCAATGCTTCTAAAAGTAAACAGGCTACAAGCAGAAGAAAATTATTAGATAAAATTAATATTGAGGAAATTAAGCCTTCGAATAGAAAATACCCAGGCATTATTTTTACGCAAAACAGGGTAGCAGGTGATCAAATTTTGCAAATCGAGGGGCTTTCTAAATCATACCAAGGCAGCCCATTGTTTAGCAAACTTGAATTATTTGTAAACAAAGGCGATAAAATTGCTTTTGTGGGACCCGATAGCCTTGCTATTACTGCCTTATTTAAGATATTGATGGGGGAAGAAAAGGCTGATGACGGTGAGTTTAAGTTTGGCCAAACTATTTCTACAGCCTTTTTGCCTAACGAAAACGAATCTTATTTTAAAACGAATGAAAACTTAATTGATTGGCTTCGAAAATACTCGGAAGGCGAAAAAGACGAGGTATATATCCGTGGGTTTTTAGGAAAAATGCTTTTTTCTGGTGAGGAGTCAACCAAAAGCTCCAACGTGCTTTCAGGAGGTGAAAAGGTAAGGTGTATGATTTCTAAAATGATGTTGAATGGAGCCAATTTATTAATACTAGATGAGCCAACCAACCACCTCGATTTGGAAGCCATCATTGCTTTTAATAATGCTCTAAAGGAATTTCCTGGTACCGTATTATTTACCTCACACGATCATAAATTTGTGCAAACCGTAGCAAATCGCATTGTGGAGCTTCGCCCTAATGGTTTTGCTGATAAACTAATGACCTATGATGAATATGTTGAGTGGAAAGAGGCTACGGTCAATTAGAAACGCTAGCGTTTTAAAACAAAAAAGCCCTCTAAAATTATTTAGAGGGCTTTTTATTATAGCAAAAGCAACTTTATCCACTCACTTTATTTTATTACTACTCTTAATTTTTTCTACAAACACTTTACTTGGCTTAAAGCTAGGCACGTAATGGGCATCGATAACAATGGCCGTGTTTTTAGATATGTTTCGTGCGATTTTCTTCGCTCTTTTTTTGTTTACAAAACTACCAAACCCTCTTACATAGATGTTTTCACCTGCTGCCATAGAGCTTTTTACTACGCTAAAAAAAGCTTCGATTGATGCGCTTACATCACCTTTGTCTATGCCTGTTTTATCAGCAATTTCTGAAATTACGTCTGCTTTTGTCAAAATTGAAAAGTTTTAAATTTAAAAATCTTATAATTGGCTAACAGCCAATATTTTTGCGCAAATTTAAACGCAAAGTCTTAATATAAAAATTATCTAAGGCCTAATTAAAAAAACTTTTAAACTCCACCTATTCCTTTGATTCACAAACAGTTTACTTCAAATATTATTACATGGTATAATTCTAATAAAAGAGCCCTGCCTTGGCGTAAAACTACCAACCCCTATTACATCTGGATCTCCGAAATAATATTGCAACAAACACGAGTTTCACAAGGGCTGCCCTACTATCAAAAATTTGTGGCTGTTTTTCCTACCATTCAAGACTTGGCAGCCGCTAGTGAACAAGAAGTGCTTGCCCTTTGGCAAGGGTTAGGCTATTATTCGCGAGCACGCAATATGCACAAATGTGCCAAGGTAATTACCTCTGAGTTTAATGGTCATTTTCCTAAAGCGTTTGAACAATTATTAAAACTACCGGGCATTGGACCTTACACAGCAGCGGCCATTACCTCGTTGGCTTTTAATAACCCAACGCCTGTGGTTGATGGCAATGTATATCGTGTATTGGCCCGCGTTTTTGGCATTGATAATAATATTGCCGATGCCAAAAGCTTTAAACACTTTTTTAATTTATCAGCTCAATTGATTAATAAGAATGATCCTGGCACTTATAACCAAGCCGTAATGGAATTGGGGGCAACCATTTGTTCTCCTCAAAAGCCATTGTGCAACGCCTGCCCGGTAGAGGAAAGCTGCTTTGCCAGAGCCAATAAAAAGCAAAATGCACTCCCTGTTAAAATAAAAAAAAGCAGAAATAGGAATAGATACTTTACCTATTTGGTGATTGAGTGCAATGGAAAACGGGCCATGACAAAGCGCGAAGGAAAGGGAATATGGGAAGGGTTATATGAGTTCTATCTCATCGAAAATAGCTCAGAAACACCCATAGATAAATTAAAGAACTCCTTCTTAGAGCAACTACATTTAAAAGGAGTTGTATCTAGCGAAGAAACAACCTTAGCTAAGCACATTTTGAGTCACCAAACAATTTATAGCAAATTTATTACCCTTCATTTTAAATTGGAAGCCGAAGTGAGCAAGTTGTTGACCGAAAATGGGTTAGTTTTGTACTCACAAACAGAGATTGATGCACTACCCAAGCCTGTTTTGATAAGTAATTATTTGAATAGTGCTTCTAAATCCATAAATTTACAAGACTAACAATAAACAGATATGGCGGGAGTAAATAAAGTAATATTAGTAGGTAACTTAGGCAAAGACCCAGAAGTAAGACATCTTGAAAATGGAACACCTGTTTGTTCTTTTTCATTGGCCACCTCAGAAACCTATAAAGATAGGAATACTGGTGAGCGAAAAACCAATACCGAGTGGCATAATATTGTATTATGGAGAGGTTTAGCAGAGGTAGCTGAAAAATACTTACACAAAGGTGACCAGGTATATATTGAAGGCAAATTGGTGACACGCTCATGGGAAAAAGATAATATTACTCGCTATACAACCGAAATCGTGGGCAATAACATGACAATGCTTGGCGGCAGAAACACACAAGGAGGTGAGTCGGGTGGTCAACAAGCTGGAGGACAAACATCTTCTGCACCCAGCCAATCACAAACGGTAGCACAACCAGCAGCACAACCAGCCAACCCAGAAGCCGTTGAGGCACAAAACAATCCCGAGTTAGACGACCTTCCGTTTTAGTGAATTATAAAACTATGTTCAATTTAGCCCCCAGTGATTGGAAACATCAATAGACGAACCTCCTAGTTGGGTCTTAGGTCAGCTTTTAGCACTTTCTGGAGGAACAAACACTTCCCTTATTTTTCTTTTGCTAGTGGCAGGTGTCATTGCCCTGCTTCTACTTATATCAGCCATTATTTCTGGGTCTGAAGTCGCTTTTTTTTCATTAACAAGTGCAGAACTCGAAGAATGCGAAGCTTCTAGTGCTAGTTCGAAAAAAGACAAACTTATTTGCCACCTGATAGCAAAGCCAAAACACCTATTGGCCACTATTTTAATTATTAATAATTTTGTAAACGTAGCCATAATTACTATTGCCACGTTTGCCACTTGGCAACTGGTTGGGCACACCAACGAAGGGCCTGTATTGATTGTATTGGCTATTATTATTACCACCTTAATCGTATTTTTTGGCGAAATTATTCCTAAAATATATGCCAACCAAAAAGGCTTAGCAGTAGCAAGGCTGGCGTCCTCGTTAGTGTATTTTTCGATGAAAGCAGTAAAACCGTTGGTGTGGGTTTTGGTTTCGATGACGGGTGTTGTAGAAAAAAGAATCAAAAAAAAGGGCTACTCTGGCTCGATGGAAGAGGTTAATCACGCCCTTGAGCTTTCTACTAAAACAGGAACTACCCAGCAAGAAAAAGATATATTAAAAGGAATTGTTCACTTTTCTACCATTCCGGTAACACAAATTATGAAGGTAAGGGTAGATATGGAAGCGGTTGAACTCTCTACCTCCTTCCACGAATTAATGGATAAAATAAATAAAACAGGGTTTTCTCGGCTGCCTGTTTTTAAAGAAAACCTAGACTCCATCGAAGGCATTCTTAATATTAAAGACCTGCTACCACACACGAATAAGCCCGAGTTTTTTGATTGGCAAAAGCTGCTTAGACCCGCTTTTTTTGTGCCAGAAGCCAAAATGATTGATACCTTGCTTAAAGATTTTCAAGAAAAGCGTGTGCATATTGCCATTGTTGTGGATGAGTATGGGGGCACCGAAGGGCTTATTACACTCGAAGATATTATTGAAGAAATTGTAGGAGAAATAAGCGATGAATATGATGAAGAGAGCAACTTCTACAAACAAATAAACACGAACACGTATGATTTTGAAGGAAAAACCTCCATCAATGATTTTTGCAAAGTAGTACGAGAAGACACCATGCTATTTGAAGAAATTATGGGAGAAAGCGAATCGTTAGGCGGAATGATTTTAGAAGTACGCACACGCTTGCCCAATACAGGAGAACAAGTAGTATTTGATAAATACACATTTACGGTTTTATCCGTTGATAATAAGCGAATTAAGAAAATAAGAGTGCAAATTGATGAGAAATAAGTGGTGGTTATTCTTCGTGTTATTTTGGGTAAGTTGTGAGCAAACTTATACACCAAAGCCTAAAGGGTATAACCGGCTGGATTTGCCTGTAAGGGAGTTTACCTCTTTGCCAGACTCTTTGCCTTATCAATTTGAGATTTCAAAAGCCGCCAAAATATTACGAGATTCATCTTACATTGCTGAGCGTTATTGGATTGATATTTATTACCCAAATATTGTGGCCAATGTACAATTAACCTATAAATCGCTTAACCATAACGAAGAGTTGTTAAAAGAGTTAGTAAATGATGCCTACAAACTAACCTCCAAGCATCAAATAAAGGCCTATGCTATTAACGAAGCTATAATTTTAACACCCAGTGGTAAAACCGCAGTGGTGGCCGAACTAGAAGGAGAGGTTCCTTCGCAACTACAGTTTTTTATTACCGATTCTACCGAAAATTTTTTGAGAGGCGCCTTATATTTTAGGTCTTCCACAAAAAACGATTCCCTAGCTCCTGCCATTGAATATTTAAAAATAGATATTATTCACCTGCTTAATACCTTGGAGTGGAAAGAGCCTGGAGGTTCTTCTTGAACCTTTTTAGCAACAACCTTAGCTTGAATATTTATGAATAGTTCAGGTTAGGACAAGCCTAGATATTAGCTATTCCACAGAGCTACACAAAGAAGTCACAAGAATCTCAAAGAAAAAGTGTATTATTTTAGAATTGGGTTAACCTGACTAATTCTTGAATCTTCGTTATGAGCATTTCAAGTATCTGATAGTCAAGTGCTCGCACAGAATTTTGGGACGGAGGCGTAGCGAGCTACGTTGAGCACCAAAATTCGAGCAAGTGCTTGAATGGTAGGTAATTGGAATGCGTAATAGATTATTCATGAATTATTCAGGTTAAGGAGCCTCAAGATACATTGCGAACCAACTCTATATATACTTAATTTGTACATTCTCTAAAAGAACTATTGGAGAACTTACCCAATGGCAGAATTTTTAAATACATCCATCGAGTTTATTAAAGGGGTTGGCCCTCAAAAAGCCAAATTATTAAATTCTGAACTGGAGATTTATAATTATCAGCAGCTTTTAGAGTACTACCCTTTTCGGTACGAAGATCGCACCAAGTTCTACACCATTGCCCAACTAACCCCTGAACTACCCAGTGTGCAATT
>JALSJD010000076.1 GCA_026989535.1 Cyclobacteriaceae bacterium | reverse complement strand
TTAGGATTTCCATTTTGAGCGATTAGATAACAAGCGTACCTTGTTAAAGCAATATCTTCAACCTGCCTTTGACCTCCTTTACCAATTTCTATCATTTTGTTGACTCCAACGAAATGATCATTTACCGATTCTCCGGAGTTTTCACAAGATGTAGAAGCCTTTTGAATTGTATTAGCAAAATTTCTCCAATCTTTATACCCTAAAATTTTCTGCAAATCCCTTGCACTCCAGCATTCAAGGCCATCTAAGTCATAACAAGCTTCTTCAAATTTTAAAAATAGTTCAGATATATGCTCTCCTTTCATATTGTAATATTTAATGCTAATGCTATTTTCTATTTTTTTATTTGAAATTGGAAGATAGAAGTTTGAAGTACATTACTTCTGGCTTCCGACTTCTGGCTTCCATCCTTTTCTATTTTAATTCTTAGCCATATTAGCAAGAGCCACTAATTTTTCTTTCAATTGCTGTCTCAGCACCTCTGTTTGTGCCGCTTCTTTTTCTTTTAATTGTTGCTCATAGTTGTTTTTTAACTCCGTGGTTTCCTGCTCATATTTTTTGCTTAGCTCTTTTGTTACTTCTGCCCTTAACTTTGCCGGAAACTCCGTTAACAATCCTGCAAGTTCTTGCCAGGTTTGCCAGTTAGATAATACGGCTTCAGTCATAGCTACTACTTTGTTGCTAACAGCATAATGCGTTACCCCGTTGCTACCATTTCTCATAATTACAGGTGATTTTCCTTTTCTTGATTTTGCATCTAATTGGATGTACTCCGGCACCAATACATTTGAATCCTGTGCGACCTCTGTTTTAACAGGTGTAAACTCTGTTTTCCAACTGATTTGAGTATAAGCCCAATCGGCCCAGGTAATTTTATAATTTATGGTTTTAGCATCTCCATCAGGCGAGTTGTTATTGGATAGGCCAACTTCTTCCTGAACCCAATCTTGTTTGGTTGATTTATTACCGTTAAGGTTAATGGCACCGTTTAAGAAGTTGTTTTTTTGGTGTGGGTCATAAATAATGGAAGGGAATGCCCTGCTATTTAACGCCAACGAAGCATAAGGCAACCAGTTGATATTTGCAACACCATGTTTTTCAAACTTAGTGGCATATAAGTTAAAAAGAGCCGGATAGGTTTTATCCAACCCATCCATTAACCCATTAAATAAATGATTTACATTGCCCATTCCTCCTTGATAAACAAAAGCGTTTTTAAGTGCAATTGAACTAAACAAACTGGTAGTGGTTTGCATTAAATTAACCACAGGTGCATTATTGGGCGAAGTAATTGGGTCTAGTAAAAACACTTTAACAGGATAATTTTCTGCAAGCAATTTGTTTAAGCTACCCCAACCAGTTTCGTTTAAATCGTTTCGTTCTGCAATCAATAAAACAGGAGGGACTAACTTTTTTTCATCATCCGTTAAATCACTCCAACTTAATCGGGCAATTTCCACATCATGTATTTGCGGGTCGTATTTATCTTTTGATTCCAGTACTGCCCTGCGCATTAATTTAATATTATCAAGCAGGTAGCGCAACTGGCCATAAAACAAACCTAAAGCTTGTTCGGGAGCCGAGCCCTGCCAATGAATTACTGCAGGGTTTGCAAAGTTATTCACAGGGTACTGTTTTGCCCATTCCATTGAACCTGAACCGGCCACCAGCATGCCATAGCGTGAACGGCCAACCCCGGTAGGCCCTTCGGCCAATACCCATTTTAAGCTTTTTAGTGCATCAATCAGGTCGGTTTTTCTGCCCAGTATTTCGGTATTAATAAACTTGTTTTGTTCGTTTGCGGTTATTTGATTAATAATTTCACGGAACGAAAGCTTTTTGCCTCTGGCATTTTTTAATGATTTTGATAACTTATCTAAGTTTTCTTTGGGCAAGGCCTTACTTAATTTTTGATGAACGTTTTCTGATAGCGAATCAATGAGTTTATCAATATGTGTTAGCTGATTTACTATTTTGGGTTGCACTACAGATTCGGTAGTGGCCGTAATAATATGCAGCAAGGTTTTATAAGGACTATCGTTTGCAGTATTGCCAGCACCTGACATTGCCATATAGTAACTTCTGCTTAACATCATAGCAGCCAAAGAACTATAATTATCGTCATGGTACAGGCGGTTGATGGTATCTGCTGAAGTATCAGGTAATTGTTCCCAAAGTTTAAATTGGGTAGTGATTTTTGAAAGGTTTTCAGTTTCCTGTGCCTCCATTATTAAAGCATCGTCATTGCAAACCTGAACGCATATTGAACAACCTGTACAAGCTGTAGGATTAACTGCTAACGAAAACAATTCGCCACTTCCTTGGTTAATGGAGTGGGGTGTAGTAAAAAACTGATCGGTAATGGCTATCGGTAATCCTTCAATCTTATCAAGTACAGCATTAAATTCAACTTGTGCAGTTTCTTTCTTTTCACCTTCCAACTTCATTTGCGTGGCTAAACTTTCAAAAGTTGCCGGCAGAAACTCCCCAACATGTGTTACCTTGGTATCACTTATTGTTTTAGCAGCCATACTTGCTAAATTCTTTATCATTGGGGTTAGTTTGGTAATGGCAATTCCTTTAGCCGAAGCAATATCAGCACCGCTCCTGATTAATTGTTCGATACCAATGGCGATAGGGGGTATGGCGGAATGCGGACAATGAACAAAACAGTTGCCACAACCAGTACATTTATTTGTATCAAGAATAGGCAGAAACTCCCTTTTGGCTGTTTGACTAAAGAACCCAGCAGTTGCACTTGGGGTTACAGGAACAGCAGCATAAGGATCTGCCACTAATTCGTTACGCTCGTTGTGTTCGTAAAAGAAGGCAGTATTCATATAAAATCTGGATAAACGAGTATAGTTTGGCCCTTTATCGTGGTACATTCTTACTGCCAAAGGCAATCCATCGGGCTCATTAACTGAACTCGTTAATTCTGACTTATTATCATAAATAGATTCGTTGGCTACCTGTGGGTATTGCTTGTTAATTTCTTGCCACAGGATTTCTTGCCTGGGATAATTACTAGATAATTTTGTAAATTCCAGCCCAAGATAGTAATCGGTTTTTGGCTGATTTGAAACCATGTGACGGATAGCTTTACTTAAAGAACCGGAATCTAAACCTGTACTATATTTACCTGAATAAACTTTTGTACCAGTGTTATTAAGGGTATCAAGCACATGATAATAAAAGGTTGATTTTGCTGATTCTATGGAGGTGTTTTCCAGAATAGTTGCCGCTTTTTTTCCTTTTAATAATTCAGAAATTTCGTTAAAAGGGAATGGGTTTAGTTGGGTAACCGATAACACTTCAACGTTGGATAATCCATCGTTTCTTTCTAAAACTTGATCGAATAACTCATTTAATTGTCCTCCGGGAGTAATTACAGCATATTCAGACGAATTGCCCTTAGAGGTTACAGGTTTGATATCTATATTTTCTATGAGCGAATCTGCACCAAAAACCTCCTTAAACTCTTGATAGGCTTGTTTAATCAATTCGGGCAAATGGCTGTAAAAATATTTTTGCGAAGCGGCAGTTTCGAAAGATATAGCTTCGCCATCTTTTTTAGCACCCAGCATTACGGGTAAATCCAGGCTAAACCAATTGGGTATTCTTCTCCTTGTTTTACCAAATATTATTTGTTGGGCAGGGGTTGGGCACTCAATCTGGTCATCGGGGTTTCCTATGTATTTTAGTAGTAATTCATCAGTAGGAATCACACCAGTTTGGCTGTAAGAAGAAGGATAATCGGCTATTACAATTCCGGGTATTAATGAGAGCTCGGCAATTCTATGGGCTATTAAGGTTAGGGCTATTTCGTGCTGCGGGGAAGTGGCTATGAGTTGAAAACAACCTGTTGGCTCTATTGCATTTATGTTGGTGTAATTGTTTAAGGCAGAATACTTTGCCTCGTTTACCAACTGTGCATTAGTATTTACCACTAGTGGTATATGCTGACGGGATGCCGTTACGAATTGATTATAATTAGTGATTAGTTTTTCTCCGTGTAGCAAAGCAGACCCCCTTAACCCGGTTGAAGCCAATCCAATAATAAACGACAAATCTGATGATTCGTGAACAGTAACGGTTCTATGAAAAGCATTTGTTTTATTATTAGTATTACTTAATGATGACGCTTGAAATCCTTCGCCAATTTTGTAAGCCAGTTTTTCAATTATTTCATTCATTTGTTTTGTATTTATAAAGTTGCCTTAATAAACATTCAGCTTGGAGTTAACAGTACAGGTGGTATCTAAGTTGCTGATGTTACTCAAAACAAAATAAAGACCGCCATTGCGAGGGAATCCCTGTTTATCATATAGGGCTGATGCCTTTGGCGTTGGGTAAAATGCAGATTGCCACGCTGCGCCTGCCTTGCCAGCAGGTAGAACTGCAATGACGTAAGTTATAAAAATCAAGATTTCTGTTAACCTCTCTATCACCTTCTTTTTGAACTGTTCGGAATTTCCGAACAGTTGTTTTTTATCTAATTCTCCATTACTATATATGTTGGATAAATGCTCACTAATGGTAGGTTTTGCAACGCCAAGCAAATCAGCTATATTTTTTTGCGTAAGCCAAAGTGTTTCTTCCAGCAGAAGTACTTCAACATAAACATCTCCCAATTCATTTTTATATAGTAAAAACTTTTCCATCATTGGTAATACTCTTCCTTATCCATTACTTCTTCAACCCTGCCAAGTGGCAGGCCTGTTTGTATTGCTGTTTCAAATTGATTATTGCCTGCTAACCAAACAATGGCATCTGTTGGGCATCTTTTAGTGGCAATAGCAGTTGTTAAGTCATTTAGCTCGTAATTAACTACGGCCAAATTATCTATAATTTCAATTACCCCGGGGGCAGAATCGGCCACACAACGGGAGCAGCCCGTGCAAGCCACACTGCATTTCGATTCTGCCAAATCGCCTTCTAAAAGCGACTTGCACTGAACAATAAGTTTTTGGCCAATGGGCATTAATACAAACAAGCCTTTTGGGCATTCTTCAACGCAGTCGTTGCAGGCAGTACATTTATCAGAATCAACAACCGGCAGGCCATTGGTATTCATCAAAATGGCCTCAAAATTACAAGCAGTTTCGCAATCGCCTAAGCCCAAGCAGCCCCAGGAGCAATCTTTACTACCGCCAACAACCACTGTTTCGCCTCTGCAAGTGCTTATGCCGCCTTTATAATTGGCGAGGTTATGCGCCTCGTTAATACCTCCGGCACAGAGCAGCCGGGCAACAACTTTTTCCTCCTTACTGGCTTCAACCCCTAAGTAATCAGCTATTTTGGTTATACCATCTTCGGAACTAACCGTGCATTTTGCAGGATTTGTGGTTTTGTTTACTACTTTTTCTGCAAATGCTCTACATCCAGGTTCGCCACATGCCCCACAGTTAGAGTTGGGGAGCATTTCTTCAACTATATCAATACGAGGGTCTTCAAAAACCTTAAATTGTTTGTAAGCCAATGATAAAATAACCCCAAATAATAAGCCTAATCCGGCAAGAATAGCAAGCGGTATGAGAATATCCCCCTCCATCTTCTAACTAATTAAATTTTGCTGCTCTTTTTATCAGGTCGTCCAGGCCGGGTTCATCCGGATTAAGAGGCGAGCCGGGATGGATAATTGCTACGGGGCACAGTTCGGCTGCTTCAACAAGTTCGTTGAAAGTTCCGGCTTTAGGGTCGGCAATGTATGCCATCTTATCGGCATTATAACCAAACAATTTTCCATTCATATCTGTACATTCATTGCATGATGTACATAAGGCGGTATCAATGTAGGGGTCGTTAGATAATACAGCCTCATCCACGTTTTCCTTAACTTCGGCAGGGGCATCTTCCGAAATTTTATTAGTTGGTTTTTCAGTAGGAGCAGTATCTGTGGATGTACTTGTAGTAATTACATGGGTTGTATCTAAATTTAACAAAACCGATGTTAGGTTTTCCATAGCCTTTCCGGCTTCTTCTTCCCTGATAGTTTTGATTTCAGCCTGATGTTCCTCTTTTAATGCTTCAATTTCAGTAGTGTGCTGCTCCTTGATTTCTTCTTTGGCTTCTTCAACTGCCTGCGTTACATGGTAATTATTAATGCCACTATTTTCTTGCAGAAACCGCCAAAAATCGAGTCGCTCTTGGGTAGCTAAAACCAATTGCCACGAAACAGCTATTTTGTGTAGTTCATTGGCAGCATCCATCATCCAAATAAATGGTACTTTCCCAATATTGTCTTCAATACTATTTTCAATATAATCAGTTAAAGGGATGAGGTCTTTGTTCCAGTAAGGTGAACCAACAGCCATAAAGTGGTTGTGGTAATTGGGGTTTAGCACAGCCCGGTCGGCAAAGGTAAACGGGAAGCTCATATCAACTTTTTCTCCTTGGGCATTTACAACTGTTACATTATGAACTGGCCATGGCAAATCCGGTTGTGGATTGTTTTCAACTTCAAACCTGCTACCCCAGGGAGTACCCAGTATTCCGTTAAAGGTAAAGCCTGGAAAATCACGACTTTCTACGGTAGCACTCATCCTTAAATAAGAATTTTTATGTTGGGTTTCTTCTGCATTTAGCACATTAAAAAATGCAGGGGCAAAAGCAGATAAACCATCTTTAAACCCATTAAATAAGTATTTAGGTGTAATTGATGTTGATTGAGCTACATAAATATTTTTATGCGATAACATTAAGGCTCCCAGCTCGGTTTGCTTTTGTAAGCTAGTCTCATCTTTGGTTGCTTTATAATGGCCTTGGTTAACAGCAATAATTTTTACAGGGATATTGCCAGATAACATGGATGAAAGTTTGTTTAATTCGAAATCGAAAAGCTGTACATCATCGGCAATTAATATAAAAGGCGGGCAACTGTTTAGCTCTTCAATCGAGAGATTTCGCCAATTAAAATGCTCAAAATAGTCGTTATGTATATCCGTTTGATAACTGCCAGCAAGTTCTAACTCACCAATTCTTTCAGCAATAAAAAGTTTAGTCCAGGCCGTTATGTTTTTGTTAAAACAAGCACTTACGGCTGCACAACCATTGCTCTTTTTGTAGGTTTCAACTGTGCTGTTTATAAACAGGCTCTGCCAGTTAATATTTTTGTTTTTATAGATTAATTCATCTATAAATAAAAAGCCTTGTTGGCCAAGAATTGCTTCCGCTTCTTCTAAGTCATTTACTACGTTAGTAATTCGCTGAATCCTTTCTTTTCCAATGCTTTCAGAGCCGCCTCCAGGCAATATGGATGACAGGCTATTAAAATCCATCATAGAATCAGCAAATTCCAATGAGTCTTTTAGTTTGTCAGGATTTTTTCTTTCGGGCCCTTTCTCCCGTTCAACTCTTAGTAAATCCTTTAACCTGCATGTTAGCTGTTTAATATCATGCGTTAAGTTTTTTCTTGCCCTGCCGGTTGTTGAAATAATGGCAGCTTCTAAAAGCTGAAAAGCAGTATTGTTGGAATAGGGGAGCAACACACCAGTTTTAGGCAATGTTTTTTTTAATAGATTTAAGTTTTCGTTAAAAGAATATACTTCATCGCCCGAAACGCTCAATTGGTTTTCTAACTCATCCAATATTTGATTAATGGCTGGCTTAAATAATTGAGGGTTGCTACCCAGTTGCTTGTTGGCAATATGGATAATGCGTTCAATATTGCTTTTTAGGATATTAGCGTCCTTTTCATTGGGGGCAAATTGGTTTAAGCATTGTGTTAAAACTTCTTTTAACGATAAGCAAAATCCTTCCTCGCCTGAAAAGTTTTCATCTGCTACCCAAACCGGAAAATCGGTACCAACAAGTGTTTTGGTAAATAAAGGAGCCATTATAACTGGAGATAAATCATCGGTTAGCCCTTTATGGTTATTTGCATTTCTGAAAAACGACCTTAATGTTCTCCAATATGCTTTAAATTCATCTTCCGAAACTTCTTTTGCCTGTCCGTCCGGCCCGCCTCCCGTAGCCGTGCGGAGGGTAGCAATTTTCGGAATTATTTTTTTATTGGCAGTCCCAAGTTTATCTAACACCTGCTTACTAGCCTTTCCATTAATAATATCCTGAATAGTGCCGACCTGCCCAGCAGACAGGTGGGCATCTTCTCTAAAAAAATGGCTGAATGTGCTTGTTTCTTTTGTAGGCATAATCCTAAACTGCTTTAATAGTTAACACCATTGGTTTTTTTTGAAAAAATAACAAAGAACAAAAAGTAAAACCGCAAATAATACTCAAATCTCCAAACCGAAATTTCGAAAAAATAAGTTGTCTTTTTGAGATTTAGTAATTGGGATTTATTTATTTTTTGTTTTTTGAATATTGTCATTTATATAAACTTATATAGCATATCTATCTAACTCCCTATTTAACGCTTCCTCTTTTTGTTCCACGGTATATCCTAAATTAGAAGCTCCGTAATCGTCATAACAAGGGGCATTTTTATTCTGATAAAGTAGGCCCATATAAATTTTTTCCTGACTGATGGCCAAATCTCTGGCGGCAGATAAATTAGTAGGGTTATGACTTTCTTTGTTTTTAAATGTTTTAGCTATCTCCTCACTTACTGTAATTCCATTTTCGTGCTCTAAATAAACCATTGCATCTTTGTTAGATGTTAATTCATCTACTAATCCAATCTGGAAAATGGGGCATCTTTGAATAACATGGACAAACGAAAACCCTTTGTGTTCGTAGGCTGCCTTAATTGTTTCATACATGTGGGCAGGGTTCCAGTCGGCAGTTTGTGCTACAAAAGAAACATTTGAAACACCCAGAGTTGTTTGAACAGGGCTTAATGGAGGTAAAATTGAGCCATCGGGTGTAGTGTTAGAAATAGTACCTATCCTGGAAGTTGGGGATACTTGCTTTTTGGTTAATCCATAAATCTCATTATTCAATAATAAAACGGTCATATTTATATTGTACCGGATGGCATGTATCCAGGCTCCTGCACCAATCGAGCAGCAATCGCCATCACCAGTTACCACAAATACATCTAAATCAGGCCTTCGAAATTTAATACCTTCGGCTACCGGAAAGGCGCGCCCGTGTAAGCCATGAAATCCGTAGGTGTTCATATAATGTGGAAACCTCGAAGAGCATCCAATGCCTGATACAAAAACAGTTTTGGCAGGGTCTAGCTGTTTTTCTCGCAGTAGTTTTTGCATATTGGTTAGCACAGCGTGGTCGCCACATCCCGGGCACCAACGTGCTACACCTTTTTCGTAACCTTCAAGCGAATAATATTTTGAGGGAAGGTCTAGTGCTATATCTGTTTTTAATCCGTACATCTTTAATTTTTTAAATACCTAGTTTATTTTTTATTACCCCCAGCACCCTTCCAGGTGATAATGGTTGGCCTTCAACATTTGAGTAGCAATCCACATCAACTAATGTTCTTGCCCTTAGTAACCACGACAATTGCGAATACCTACGGTTTGTTTCGGTAAACTGAGGGTTCTCTTTGTTATCGCTATAGTTAATTTCGATGGTCATTACTTGCTTAAAGTTTTGGAAAATTTCTTTTAGTCCGGGTTCAAATGGGCTCATAAAACGAAGGTGGACAGAAGATACTTTTAAGCCCTCTTTTTGAGCAATTTCTACGGCTTCATTAATTGCACCTAATGTAGAACCCCACCCTACAATCAGCAGGTCTCCTTTTTTTTCTCCATTTACTGTTGGGGGTTTTAAGGTTTTTTGAAATGAAGCAAATTTTCTACTTCTTAATTCAGACGCATCTTGATTTTCGTTTGGGTTATAAGATACATGGCTTTCTCTGGTATGTGCTAAACCAGTAAGTGTATGTTGCCCGCCTGGCTGACCCGGTATAGGTCGTCTGCTCAAGCCTGTTTCTTCATCCCATTCATAAGGCCTTACATCTCCCTTCCATGGGCTTTGGTCAATTGGAGGCGCAAACCAGTCTTTTTTAATTTTTGGCCTGAGAAAAGGTTGCTGTCCGGTTGCCAAATTAGCATCGGTTAAAATGTAAACAGGGGTTCTAAACGATTCTGCCAGTTTGCGAGCTAAAATAACAAAATGGAAACACTCTTCTATGGTAGATGCTGCGAGTACAATTTTAGGAACTGCCCCGGGTTGGCCATAAAGTGCAGCCAGTAAATCGCCTTGCTCAACTTTTGTAGGCAAGCCAGTTGAAGGGCCACCTCGCTGAACATCAATAACAACCAATGGTATTTCTGCCATGGTAGCAAGGCCTAAAAACTCGGTTTTTAGTGCTAAGCCAGGCCCAGAGGTAATTGTTACGGCTGTTTTGCCTGCATAAGATGCACCAATAGCAAAACCAACTGCAGCAATTTCATCTTCTGCCTGGTGAACTAAACCACCGGAATTTTTAAATATGTCGGCTAATAGATGGGAAGCAGAAGTAGCAGGAGTAATAGGGTACATGGAACAAACTTCCATACCGGATGCTAAAACTCCCAACCCAATCGCTTCATTGCCATTCATTACCACCATTTCTTCCGCTGTTTCCATCACAGGAACATTATACTGGAAATCTAGGTTGGCTTGTGCCCATTTATATCCTGCGCGTAATAATTCAATATTTGAGTTAATGATGGCATCAGATTTTTTCCGAAAAATATTTTTTATTTGTGCCTCTCCAGCATCAACACCTTTGCAGTAGATGTAGCTTAACATTCCCAGTACCCACATATTTTTGCCTTTTTTTGCATTTTTTACAACTTTTAGGCATTCTACTTCCATCGGAATTTCAATCACGTTGTACCCCCGGTTTTCAAAATCGGCTAAAGCATCGGCATATTTACTTCTGATAACATCGGATGCATCAGTTGCCCATTTGCTTTCCAGCAACATTATTGTTCCTTGTTTATATGCGTTTTGATTAATTCTGCCATAAGGCACCTGCTCGTTTAGTGCAATTACCAAGTTGGCTTCATTGCCCATATTGGTAATTTTTTTAGAACCTATCCTAATTCTAATGCCCGATGCACCTTCTCTGCTACGCGATGGGGGCTGAATTTCTGCAGGAATTATTTCTACTGTCCATACACCGTTTCCCATTTTTGCTGAAATAGCAGCGAAACTTTGCCCGCATTTTTGAGCTCCTTCTCCAGAGTCGCTAACAATTTCTAAGATGTGCTCATCGATTTCTATTGCCTTCGATTTTGTTTTCACCGGCACTTCTTTGACTTCAACTGAATTACCCATAATATGTTATGAAGTGTTTTACTTTTGTAAGGTTGGTTATCTTATATAAAAACAAGTTACTGTTGTTATTTGATACAATTTATATATAGTCTCTAACAAATATAAAAAAGAAATGTTTGGCGCATACAAAAAGTGGAGGAATTATGCAATAGAAATATCTATTATTATTATCAGCACTAAAAATATTTATTATTGCTGTAAAAGGGATTTTTTAGAAGGTAGGGCTAAGTTACTATAGAGATTGTCTATAAGCCCGAATAGCTATTCGGGTTCAATAAGCAAAAAATGAACAACAAATACCTGTCTGCCGACTGGCTGAAATCTCAATGAAAAAAGTAGAATTAAGCAATTGCACGTTGGTTTTTATTTACCTTTTTTGTTGGCAATTGCAACTTTTTTAAGCCTATATTTTATAGGCGAGCTCTATTTAAAAGAGAAGCTTTCGAAATTTGCAAGTACCTTTTCAAGGTCTTCTTTCGTATCTATACAAATACTTTCGTGTTTGGTATATGCCAATTTAATTTTTAGTCCGTTTTCTATCCATCGCAATTGTTCTAACGATTCTGCTTTTTCGAGTGCCGAAACCGGGAGTTTGGATATTTTTTCGAGTACATCTGCTCGGTAGGCATAAATACCAATATGTTTATAATAATCATGATGACTAAGCCATTCCATTTCGCCTTTGCTTCGGCAGTAGGGTATAGGCTGCCGGCTAAAATAGAGGGCTTCCATTTCTTTATTGAAAACGGTTTTTACTTCACCATAATTGAATAACTCTGAGCTTGTTGTAATTTTTTTTATTAGAGTTGCTAGTTCTACTCTATCATCAAGTAATTTAGCTAGCTCATCAATTTGGTTAGGCGCAATAAAGGGTTCGTCACCTTGTATGTTTATCACATAATCATACGTTTCTTCCTGTAAGGTAAAAGCCTCATAGCATCTGTCGGTTCCGCTTGCATGATTTGTAGAAGTAAGCACTGCTTCGCCCCCAAAGGATTCTACATGCTTTTTAACTTTTTTACTTTCGGTAGCAATAATTACTTTGGTTAAAAGCGCAGATTTATTGGCTTGTTCATACACACGCTGAACCATCGACATGCCTTTAATATCTACCAATACTTTACCGGGAAAGCGGGTTGACTGGAAACGAGCAGGAATAATGCCGAGAATTTTCATGGAAAAACTTAGGGTGTATGATTTTAAACTTGAAACAAATTTAATCAACCTTGTTCTGCTACAAAGATGCTTATTTATGTTTTTAGTATTTGTTTGTTTTAGGAAATATATTTTTAATGTAGCCCTTAACTTCCTATTTTTCCATACCGTGTGTAGTCTGAAAAATACAAGACTATCACTTTATTGTCTTTTATATATGGATAGTAAAGCTCATAATTTCCATCGTGCGCACTAAATTTTATTTTTTTAGATTTAGATTCGAATACCGATTTTAAATAAACCCTTTCTGGTTTTGTTGTTTCAAAAATATACGCTTCTTTCTTTAGTTTAATTGAATCGTTCACATTCATATATCCATAATAGTTTCCAAATTCAAAAAATAATTTAGAGTCGTCAATTGAGTCTTTTACTATTACAGAAATATGAGGGAAATGCTTATCTGTTTTTGATAAAATAGTTAAGATGTCGCCTGTTTCACTTATCCATTTTTTATTAAATGAATAATTAACAAGTTTATTTACTTTTTTTGAATGGTCGGCTATAATCGACTCTGCGGATTGCACTAATAATTTTTCTTTCTTTTTAGAAGTTAAATAATCTCCACCAAAGAGAAGTCCAAGAATAATAGGAAAGCTGGCAATAAGGATTACAACTCCAATTTTCGATTTTTTATTGTTTAATAATTCATGATCGTTATTATGTTTTTGTGCAATTCTTGTTAAATTAAACATTATATTTATTATTAATGCGCCAAACATTAATACTATTATGCCTAATATGCTCATATAAAAAGTTTGGGTAATATTTTCACGAAATACTTTTAGCCCAAAAATTTCAACTGTCGTAAAAACGAAAACCCAGTAAATCAGTAGGGTAATTGATATTATTCCAATTATATTACTAATTTTCACCAATCTTTTTGGATTCATAACTGTTTTTTTTATGTAGAAATCAGCGAATTTACTCAGCTGATAGCTTTGGCTGTATGCCTTTTATTATTGTGAGAGGAGATGAAAATTAAAAACAGAATACAACGCCAACGCAGCCACCAGTAATGAACTGCCTGCCATTATCCATCCAATTTTAGTCCAGGTTTTGTCAACTTCAATTTGTTTGTCCATTTTAATTAATTGGGCATCCATTTTGTCAAGTCGTAGCAGATTAATAGATACTAATTCCTCTAAACTATGAATTCTATCTTCGGACTTCATTTTTTTAAAACTCTAAATTCACCTTAAATATATCGAATTATCGGATTAAATAAAATTGTGCTTAATCTAGCGCTAAAAAAAGCAGCATTAATTAAAACGCTGCTTTTATACTTGGTTAATCAATCAATCAATTAAAACTGATACCCTTTCATCATTGCATGCCAATATAATGCAGGAAGCATATAACGTTTCATCAACCACATAGGGTAGCTAGCCTTGCCAGTGTCAAAAAATTTACTGAGTAAAGGGTCGGAACTACGCACAGCATCATACTTAAATTCTGCCAATAACATTTTGTTATGCGAAACCACTAACGGACAAGAAGAATATCCATCATATCCTTTATAATCGGCTTCTTTTCCATCCATTATTTGTAATAGGTTTTTAACAATAGTAGGTGCTTGCTTACGAATGGCTGCCCCTGTTCTGGCCGTTGGTAAATCGGTAACATCGCCCACACCAAATACATTGGGGTAAAACTTACTTTGCAACGTATTTTCATCACAGGCCATCCACCCTTTGTTGGGGCCGTCTGGGTTGGCAAGTTTAGTGGCTTGAAACCAAGTTGGCGCTGATTGAGGTGGTGCTAAATGAAGCATTTCAAACTTAATAATGTAGCGAGTGCCTTCTTTTAATTCATCAATATGGTTATTTTCTTCTTCAACAACATGCTTTTCTTTGCCGTCCCAACGGTAACCAATACAGCCTGCTGCATTACGTTCATCATTAACAACATAGTCTGTTCTGCCGTCAGGTAAGGCCATACGTTCATAATGAGCTTCTTTTTTATCACCATCAACTTTCACTAATTTATAAGCGTATCGTTGTGCAATACTATATACATTGTTTACATACCTGTTTAACTCAGTTTTAAAAGGTTCAGTACCAAAAATAACAGTGCCTGGGGTGGCAAATACCACTTGAGTATCGTATTCTCTATTATTTCTTTTTAAATAATCTGCCGTTAAATACATTATTTTTTGAGGAGCACCAGGGCATTTAATAGGGGTAGCAGGCTGAGTAAACAAGGCTATGCCCTTTTTAAAATTTCGAAGCACTTCCCATGTATACTCAGGATCTACATAATTAGAACAAACACCGTTTTTGCCAAGTGTTTCAGCTAAACCTTCGATTCCATCTAAGTTCATCTGTATGCCAGGAGCAGCTATTAAATACGCATAGTTAATAGTATCTCCATTTTTTAAAACCACTTCATTCTCATCAGGATTAATAGTTTCTACGTATTCCTTAATCCAAGTAGCTCTTTTAGGAATTTGTTTAGCTTCGGGCCTAATTGTTTGAGATTTCTTCATAAGTCCGCCTCCTACCAACGTAAAAGCAGGCTGATAAGCGTGGGTTTCCGAGGGTTCTATGATGGCCACGTCTAAATTTTTACGTGTTCTTAATAATTGAGCAGCCACCATAATTCCTCCGGTGCCCCCTCCAATTACTACAATTTGATGTTTTCTGTTGCTCATTAGATTACTGTTATAAATTTCCTCTAATTTCGTATAAAAAGTGGAATAGTCGGTGTGATTCGAGTCACATTAAATTATGATTATGTATAGTTTTTTTGCAATATAAATATTTTATTATGGCAACTACATTATTAACAACAGAAGAATTTAAGAAAAGAGTTTTTGATTATACAACAAAAACCGAGTGGGAGTTTGCAGGAGATAAACCTGCTATTATCGACTTTTATGCCGATTGGTGCGGGCCTTGTAAAATGGTAGCACCTGTGCTGGAGGAGCTATCAGCAGAGTTTGAAGGTAAGATAGATATTTACAAAGTGGATACGGAAGCAGAACAAGAGCTGTCAGCTGCTTTTGGTATTAGAAGTATCCCTAGTATGCTATTTATTCCTATGAACGACACACCTAAAATGCAAGCAGGAGCGCTTCCTAAAAATGCATTAAAAGAAATTATTGAAAAAGAGTTGTTGGTAGCAACAGCAGAATAAAGATAGTTTTTTAGTTTGGTTTAATATAAAACAGGGCTTTTTAAAGCCCTGTTTTTATGTTTTTTCTACTTTTTTTCAATTTCGTTGGCATCATTACTTTGCCATTCAATAAAAGCTCCATCATACACTTTTACCTGTGGGAACTTAAGCACTTTGTTTAGTGCGTAAAACTCAATACCAGCTCGTACGCTGCTTCTACAATACAATATAATTGTTTTATCTTTTGCTACGCCTGCTTCCTTAAAAATTGTTTTTAACTCTTTGGCTGATTTTAGTTCACCATTTGGGTTAAGCATAGCTGTATAATTAAGGTGGATGGCAGAAGGGATATGGCCAGGTTTTAAACTTGTTTCATCGGTGCCTTCAAACTCAGCATCAGAACGAGCATCAATAATGACATAGTCCTTATTGCCAATTGCTTTATTTACCATTTGCATGGTGGCAAGATAACCTGCATTTGCATGGGGTGTAAAAATAGTAGGTGTCGCAACAGTTCTTGCTGTTGTTATAGGCATTTCAGCTTTTAGCCAGGCTTTATATCCTCCACTTAAAATGCTTACTTTTTTTGCCCCCATATACGTTAAAACCCAATACATTCGACCCGTTAATTTTGTATTTGCGTTATCGTATAGTATAATCTTGGCATCACTAGAAATGCCATTTGCCCCTAAAATGTTTGCCACCGTATCATTAGGAAGTAGCATTGCCATCTTGTTATACAAGGAAGAATGTTTAAAGTTGATTGCATTATCAATATGGCCTTCATTATAATCACTTGCTTTTTGAAGTGATATTAACACCGTATTTTTTTGTTTGAGACAATTGGTTAAATCTTTTGCTAAAATAGTATTTTGGGCATGAGCCAAAAGCGGCAAAAAGCTTGCTATTACAACCAATAAGAGAAGTATTTTAATTTGTTTCATCGATTTTTCTTAATTTATAAATAGTGAGATTATTTTTTAGCTAGAACACTTTCTACCCTTTTTAAGGCTTCCATAATCATAGGTCGGGGAGAGGCAATGTTCATTCGCGCATAACCTTTGCCTCCAATTCCATATTCCGTGCCTAGCGTAATGCCTATTTTAGCTTTCTCATAAAGCAATGATTTTAGCTCTTTATCATTTTTAGTTACTTTATTAAAATCTAACCATACTTGGTAAGTGCCTTCGGGTTTTACTAAAGTAACACTAGGTATGTTTTTCTTTAAATACTCATCGATTGTATTAACTGTTTTTGCAAGATATGCCGTTTTTGTATCTAACCATTTATAGCCATATTTATACACGGTTTTTAAGGCTGTATTGCCAAAGGCATTACTCTTGCCTAAATGAAACCGCATAATACGTTCTTGCATCGCTTTTTTAAGGATTGGGTTTGGGCTATATATAAATGAATCTACCAAGCCAGGAATTCCAAATGATTTACCAGCTGAGCCAAACATAATAATGTTATCTGATTTTTCTTTATACACTTCGGTCATTCCAATAAAGGTGGAATTAGAATAAATTATATCTGCATGTATCTCATCGGTAAGCATTAGTACATCATTGGCAATGCAAATATCTGCTATCTTTTCAAGCTCTTTTTTTGTCCAAACTCTACCCACAGGGTTATGTGGGCTGCACAATAACATGGCTGTGTTATTTTTCTCACTTGCTTTGTTTTCGAGGTCAGTAAAATCAATTTTATAGACTCCATTTTTTAAACTTAAACGGTTGTTTACCACTTTTCTTCCAATATTTTTAATAATGCTTTTAAAAGCCTGGTAAACGGGAGGTTGTATAATTATGCCATCACCTTTGGTGGTTAATTCATCAATGGCTGCGGCTAAACCTGTGTTTACGCTTGTAGTAAAAAGCAACCCTTCCATCTTAATTTCTACTTTATGTCTTTTTTTATACCAATCAATAAGGGGTTGTTTAATGGCAGGGGTTTTTAGCTCGTAAGGGTAAAGCCCTCTTTTAGCTGTTTTTTTAAGTGCCTTTACCAATTCTGGCATCACTATAAAATCAGAATCGGCCACCCAAAAAGGCGCAATATCGGGGATGCCAAAATTATTGTTTAGGTAGTCTTTATTATATCTAACAAAAGTGGAACGATCTATGTCCTTTTTATATTTATCAAATTTGGCTGCCATACAAATACTTTTTTAGTACTGCTAATCTACTATAATTTGTAAGCTTATTTTTACTATGTGATAGAATGCACATATTGCCATACAAAGACTTATTTGTTTTGTAGCATATTTTGAAATTATTAGGCAAAACGATGGAACTAAGAGAACTTATTAACAACCCTAACAACACAATTATTGATGTTAGAGAATCATTTGAATTTGAATATGGAAACGCAGCAGGAACGGTTAATATTCCTTTAGATGAGATTCCTGATAGAATTGAAGAGCTCAAGCAAATGGGGGGTACTCTTTTATTATGTTGTGCTTCGGGTAATCGTAGTGGCTATGCCGAAGCGTACCTTAAAAACCAAGGAATAGGAAATGTGTTAAACATAGGTAGTTGGATGGATGTGCAATATTTGCAGTCTAGTGTAGCTTAGCAATAGCCATTTTTAGCATTACTAAAAAAGCCGAGCTTGCTCGGTTTTTTTGTGTTCTATCGTAAATTGCAGTATGCCTGTTCCTAAAATTACATCAGCAGATATTTTGCCTGAGCTTGAATTTAACTATTCTAAAAGCTCAGGGCCTGGCGGGCAGCACGTAAATAAGGTGAATACTAAAGTAGGGTTACGGTTTGATGTAGTTAATTCTAACTTGCTTTCAGCAGATCAAAAGAGTTTTTTAATTGAGAAACTAGCTAATAAGTTAACCAAAGATGGTGTATTGGTATTGGCTGCACAAGTGGCGCGATCGCAATTGGCAAATAAAGAATTGGTTGTTCAAAAGCTAGATAAATTACTTTCTTCTGCTTTTATTATTAAAAAGAAACGTAAACCAACCAAGCCCACAAAAGCCTCTAAAGAAAGGAGGCTAGATAGTAAAAAGCACCACGCACAGAAAAAAGCGAATAGGCAAAAGCCCTAAAATGATAAAAACTAATCAAACCATAAGCATTTTAATGCCTGTTAAAAACACAGCTCAGTTTTTAGTAGAATGCCTAGCATCTATCTTGCAGCAAACATTTAGGGATTGGGAACTCATAGCTATTGATGATTATTCCACGGATGGGAGTTATCAGATACTTTCTGGTTATGCTAAGCAAGATGCTCGCATTAAACTATTTAAAAATAAGCAGCAAGGAATTATAGCAGCACTCCAATTAGCTTATCAACATTCAAGTGGTGGCTTTATTACTCGTATGGATTCGGATGATATAATGGAGCTTGACAAACTGCAATTGATGTTTAACCAATTGCAATTAAAAGGAAGTGGATATATTGTCGTAGGGCTGGTAAATTATTTTAGTGCGGATAAGTTAGGAGAAGGCTATTTGAATTATGCCAATTGGCTCAATAAACTGACTCTTTCGGAATCTAATTTTGATGATATTTATAAAGAGTGTCCCATTCCATCGCCTTGCTGGATGATTGGCAGAAATGATTTTGAAGCCTGTGGAGGTTTTAGCTCAGAGGTTTACCCCGAAGATTACGATTTAGCTTTTCGGTTTCGAAAAGCTAAATTCAAAATAGCAGTGGTTCGCAAGGTGATTCACCAGTGGAGAGATTATGAAACCCGAACCTCCAGAACCGATGCTAATTATGCAGATAATCGTTTTTCAGCACTAAAAATTATGCACTTTTTAGATCAGGATTATAATAGCACTTTGCCTTTGGTGCTTTGGGGAGCAGGGAAAAAAGGAAAAAAAATAGCACAATTATTAACTGATAGAGGAGTAGCGTTTAAATGGGTATGTAATAACACCAATAAAATTGGACACAATATTTATGGTTCTGTTTTACAAGAGCTATTGGTACTTTCTACTATAGCTAAGGCACAGGTTATTGTGGCGGTTAGCTCGCCTAAATATTTGGATGAGGTAGCGCAGGTATCCAATCAAAATAAAGCACACCAATTTTTTTATTTCTTTTAACCCGAATTATGCGATAGGATTCGTTAGAGGGGTTAAATCGCAACCCGCCTGAATGGAACGGGCAGGTAAATCAGGAAGTTTGGCTTTGCAAGCATCCGTCTGCTGTCGGATGGTTAAAAGGCAAACGAAGCAAAGCGACTGATTTGAAGCGATTTAAGGCCGTGTTAAATTTATAATTTACACAAATAGTTTTAACTATTTTAAGGATTGCAAAAGAATAAATGCTTTGAATTGGTAATCAAGGTTGGACAATAATTAGACCAAAAAATAACAGTAATCTGACTCTCGTATGCTATATTGAATGAATTTAGCCTATTAATAATGTTTATTTAAAACCGTTAAAACGGTTTCTGTGGTTTAGTTTGCTAACAATAGCCCACGGTTTAAACCGTGGGCTATGTTAAATTTTATAATTTACACAAATAGTTTTAACTATTTTAAGGATTGCAAAAGAATAAATGCTTTGAATTGGTAATCAAGGTTGGACAATAATTAGACCAAAAAATAACAGTAATCTGACTCTCGTATGCTAT
>JALSJD010000075.1 GCA_026989535.1 Cyclobacteriaceae bacterium | reverse complement strand
TTTATAATTTACACAAATAGTTTTAACTATTTTAAGGATTGCAAAAGAATAAATGCTTTGAATTGGTAATCAAGGTTGGACAATAATTAGACCAAAAAATAACAGTAATCTGACTCTCGTATGCTATATTGAATGAATTTAGCCTATTAATAATGTTTATTTAAAACCGTTAAAACGGTTTCTGTGGTTTAGTTTGCTAACAATAGCCCACGGTTTAAACCGTGGGCTATGTTAAATTTTATAATTTACACAAATGGTTTTAACCATTTTAGGAATTGCAAAAGAATAAATGATTTGAATTGGTAATCAAGGTTGGGCGATAGTCAGACCAAAAAATAACAGTAATCTGACTCTCGTATAATATATTTTATGGAATAAATCTGGCCTGTTATAATGCTTATTTAAAACCGTTAAAACGGTTTCTGTGGTTTAGTTTGCTAACAATAGCCCACGGTTTAAACCGTGGGCTATGTTAAATTTATAATTTACACAAATGGTTTTAACCATTTTTCGTAAACTTCAGTCTTCGGGCAAAACTTGCTAAAAAAACAAGTTTTTACGGAGTGATAGCATAAAATAACTTCGCCTATTCTGTAGCCTTTACTTATTTACAAATACAAAAGAAACGCTCATTCCTGCGCAAGAATTACGTTATACACATCGCTTACTCTTCCGCCATGTAGCTTACAGCAGCTACTGCCATTTTTGAATTTTGATGCCCTACATTTGGCACAGTGGCTATTTCCCAATTAAACCTTACATTCATTTCTTCGGCTTTATGAAGCGATTCTTTATAAAAATACTGCCCTCTCTCAAAACGGTGTGCTCCCTGAACCATAGCCTCTGCTGTTTTTCGTAGATGTTTATGATTAGGATCTTTGTCATCTTCACCAAGCAGGATAATCAATTTTTTGTCAAAAGATTTTCCTAAACCTTTACTTGTAGTGGCTGTATTTTTTAAGCCATAAGGAAAAGCAGTGCCAAAATCGGGCATTGTGTACCATCCGGCATTAGCCGAAATGACCAGCTTTGCTTGGTTTTGTGGCTTAAACAACACAAATCTGTGTATAAACTGCGCACCTGCAGAGTGCCCAAAAAGAATATACGACTTTTGTTTGCTCTCTATTATATTCTTAATATGGCTAAAAAGTGGCTCAATAACAGAGTAAGACCATTTTTTTTCCTTAATAGGGTTGCCCTCGGTATCAAACATATTGCCAAGGTTATAACTTCGGCTCTTGGGGTAATACTCTTTACTAAACTCTGGTACAATAATGAGTAAATTGTGTTTTTTGGCCAAATCAATCCAATTATCACGGTAATCATCCCCGTTTCTTTTTACCCCGTGCATTACAAAAACAATAGGTAAGTTAGCGGGGGCATCTATTGGGCTATAATACCAAACTTTAATAGGTTTGTCTGCCAAGGGTTTGTATCCGTTATACATAAAATTACCTGTTCCTTTGCTTATTTGTGCAAAAGTTTTTTGTGCTGTATTAAACAAGAGAATAGATGCGGTTAGCACTATAATTTTTAAATAGTTAATTTTCATACGTTTTGACCTAATTATTTAACTAATTCTGCTTCTGCTACACAAATAAGCAAGGCGAGTTTTATCGATTTTGCCCCGTCTTTATTTAGCCACCACTCACCCAACGAGTGCGTATTTCCGCCTTTGCCTCCTCTGCCTAGGGTTACTGCCGGTATGCCCAGCGATATGGGTATATTGCCGTTTGTTGACCCAGTGGTTAACCGGGGTTCTTCGTTAAAATATTGAGTGGCAGCTATTGTTCTTTGAATCAAAGGCAGGGTAGTGGGTAGCACTCCTGAAGGGCGGTTGCCAATTTTTTCTAGTTCCAATGTAATTTTATCTTTAATACCCGAGGCATTATAATCTGCTACTGCTTTTTTTACCGAAGTTTTAAAAATATGGTCGATTTCTACCAAGCGGTTAGGGTCGAGCGAGCGCATATCCACCTCAAACCACGATTCATACGGAATGGAATTTACCGAAGTGCCACCCCCAATTCGGCCAATATTAAAAGAGGTTTTAGACCCTTCTTTTGCAGTGTATATGCTTGCTTCTTTTACAAAATACTCGATGGCTTTGCCCAAAGCATGATGAGGGTTTCCTCTGCCAAAAGCACCCCAAGAGTGCCCTCCTTTTCCTCTAAAGTGCGCTCTATATCTTTGTGATCCTAATCCTCCATGATTTACTCGTCCAATATCACCTCCATCTATCGATATCCATGCCTCTATTTTTACATCGGTTTTATTGCTAAAAAGGTGTTTTACCCCACGTAAGTCGCCCAAGCCTTCTTCGCCTACGCTGCCTATAAACAACAAGTTGGCGGCTGTTTTAATGTGGGCTTTATTAAGTGCACGCAGTACAGTTAAAACCATAACCATTCCACGGGTATCGTCTCCAACACCCGGAGCCACCAATGTGTCTCCTTTATACTTAACGCTTACATCGGTACCTATCGGAAAAACCGTATCAATATGTGCATCCAGTGCAACGGTTCTTTCTCCTTTAGTACCTTTTCGTAATGCCAGCACATTTCCCACACTATCAATCCATACTTTATCAGCACCGGCCTCTGTTAACATTTGCTTAAACTTATCGGCTCTGGCAGCTTCGGTAAATGGAGGTGCCGGAATTTCCGTTAACATCACAAGGTCTTTAATTGTTGTTGGTTCCAGTTCATCAATATACTCAAAAG
>JALSJD010000074.1 GCA_026989535.1 Cyclobacteriaceae bacterium | reverse complement strand
AGGTATTTGTTATTTGAATATTGTTTATTGGACCCGATAGCTATCCGGGTTTATAGACGAACACTATTTAGGGAGTTTAATAATATATTTTTTGCCAGAAGCTATCGCAAGTTTATCGGTGCGCAACCAAGGGTTGTGGCGTTTTAACTGGCGGTACGAAATAGAGTTTTGCTGTGCCCAATCCACTAAGCTCGGAATGGATTTAGTAACTTCAATATCGTATGTTTCGTAAGGCTGATAAAGCTCATTTTCATTTATCCCAAATCCATAATCAGCAGGCGATTCTAAAATTAGCTTAGCAGCCACAATTCTAAATACATACCGAGAAGTTTCCTCATTAAGTAATAGCGAATAATAGTTTAACTCTTTTTGGTGCTCCATTGCTTTTTTCATACCTGCCACCCCTCGGTTATAAGAAGCTGCTGCCAGTGTCCAGCTACCAAATTTATTATAGGCATTTTTTAAATATTTTGCAGCTGCCTGAGTCGATTTAATTGGGTCGTAGCGTTCATCTACTTCTGCTGTAATTTCGAGCCCTTGTTCTTTACCCGAAGCTTTTAAAAATTGCCAAAACCCTACGGCATTTCTTGGTGATGTATCATTTTTAAAATTAGTTTCAATAGCTACTAAATACTTAAAATCATCGGGAATTCCTGCTTTTGTGAGCTCCGCAGAAATGGCAGGCAGCCATCGGTTGGCCTTCTTTATCATTAAAATGGTGTTGGTATGCCAATAAGTGTTAATATGTATTTCTCTATCCATTCGCTCCCGAACATCCGGATTAGAAAGAGGCATCGCCTCTCCTGCAAAATCTAATTTAGCAGGTAACGAAATAAACCTTGCATTTTCAAAAGTAGCCGTATCAGCAAGAGTGCTTACACCTAAAAGTTGCCCTTGCACTTCTTCCCCTTTTTGTGAATACCACGACCCAATAGCCGAGATGCCCAAGAGGAGAATGATTAGAATCGATATGGTTTTTAATTGCTTTAGCATTAATAAAGGTTTCCTTAAAAATTAGGTGATAACATATATTGCGAGTAAAACTCATCTACTACTTTAACGGCCTCAGAAGGTGTTTCAACCACGTGGAATAAATCCATATCTTTAGGGCTAATATTTTGGTATTTTTTTAATAAAACCTCTTTAATCCAATCGACTAGTCCACACCAAAAATCTTTGCCCACCAACACAATAGGGAATGCGCCAATTTTTTTGGTTTGAATTAAGGTAATTGCTTCAAACAATTCATCTAAAGTTCCGAAGCCCCCAGGCATAACGATAAACCCTTGGGAGTATTTTACAAACATTACCTTACGCACAAAAAAGTAATCGAAGTCGATAATTTTGTCTGAATCGATGTAGATATTATTATGCTGCTCAAAGGGTAACTCAATATTTAGCCCCACTGATTTACCTCCTTCGGAATGAGCTCCTCTATTACCGGCTTCCATTATACCGGGGCCACCACCAGTTATTACACCATACCCGTGGCGAACGAGTTTAGCACCAATTTCTTCTGCTTTTTTATATTCTTCATGATCCTCCGAAGTTCTTGCTGAACCAAATATAGATACACAAGGACCTATTTTATCTAGTTTTCCAAAACCTTCTACAAACTCTGACATTACTTTAAAAATCATCCAAGAGTTCTGTGTTTTTAACTCGTTCCAATCTTTGTTTTTAAAGGCTTCTCTTATTTTTTTCTCGTCTTCTTGCGACAAATTATTATTTTTCTTGGTCATATTTCGAAATTAAAAAATGGCTTCAAATGTACTATATTTTATGCAACAAATGGCTTAATGCGGAAGTGAGGGTAGAAAATCTAAATTCAAAACCCTTTTTCAATACTTTATCAACAGATACCTCTACCCCTGTAAGCAACATACTCGACATTTCGCCAAGCATCAATTTTAACATAAATGCTGGAACATTGGGCAAAAGCAATTTTCGATTGGCAGCTTTTGCTAATTGATTGGTTAACTCTTGATTGGTAACTGAATTTGGGGCAACTGCATTATAAACATCGTCTAACCCATTTTGAACGGCAAAAAGGTACATATTGCATAAATCATTGATGTGAATCCACGGCATTGGCTGTTTGCCTGAACCCAAAGGTGCACCAACACCAAATTTGATTGGTGCAAGCATTTTAGGCACAGCTCCTCCTTCTTTAGCTAATACAACGCCTGTTCTTAATATGGCAACCTTGGTGGCACATTTTTTAACCTCTCGTTCCCATTGCACACATACATCTGCCAAAAAATCAGCCCCTGGCTCATCTGTTTCTATTGCAGGTTTCTCTTTATAATCAATACCATAATAGCCCACGGCAGAAGCTGACACCACTCCTTTAATGCTACCTTGCGAGGCCTCCACCATTTCTGCTACTAGCCTACTGCCGGCAATTCTTGTTTCAAGAATTTGCTTCTTCCGTTGGGTTGTCCATCGCCCCTCAGCCACATTGGCTCCTGCCAAGTGGATGATATAATCAACACCTATGATTGATGTTGAATCCCATTCTTCTTTAACTAAATTCCACTTAAATTGCTCAACTTCTTTGCCCTTCTCTTTATTTCTTGACAGATGTCTCACTCTATATCCATTAGAAAGAAGTAATGTAGTTAGGTGCGAACCTACAAGCCCACTCCCTCCAGTTATAAGTACAGTTTCTTGCATCTGGCTAAATTATGTGTTCAATTTGAATATTGGCATAGTATTCGTACAAGCTGTTAAAATAAACATATTAACTAAATTGTTAACCGATGTATCAAAAATTAATTAGTATATCAATTTTTATAATTGGAGGCTACGCACAAGTATTAGGGCAAGATTATACCGTAAATACCAAAACACAACGAATTAACGACACCAAGTATAACGGTTTTTCTATAAATGTAAACGGTCCCCTAAGTAAAGTTACAGACCAAACATACACGTATTTTAAAGCTAACTCCAAGCTGCGCAGAAAACGAAATTACTATTCGATTGTGGAATTAAAAATGGATAAGGTACAGCTCGATAGCACCATTATTTATTTAAAAATTGATGATAAATATCCCCAAACGGCTATTTGGCTAGGCATTAAAACAACAGGGCTTGAGCAGCCAAGAGTAGATAAAATTGAAGATGCCTTGCAAAAAGAACTAGTAAAGGTCGCAAGGAGTTATTATGTGCATCAACAAGAACTAAAAATAATTGAAGCTGAAACAGCCGCTCAGGTAATTAGTAAAACACAACAATCGCTCATTAATGAAAAAGTTAAGCTCACTGCTAATTTGGAAACAGCAGAGGCAAGAAAACTTGAATTGGAAGAACTTTTAAAGACGAACCAATTAGATATTGAAGTTTTAAAACAAAAGCTAATCGACAACAAATTTGCTCAAGACTCCATTTACTTGGATTTACAAAAAGTGAATAAAGTAATAAAAGGACAAAAACAAAAGTTAAAAGAAATTGATTAGTCCCTAATTTATTGACTACCGCCAATGGAAGCAGTTACTTTTTCCATTGGGTAACGAATAGCATCTAACTGCTTTTTAAAGTTTGCAGCCACTAATCCAAAGTCTTCCATCATCTCTTTTTTAATGGGCTCTGATGAAGGAAGCTTCACTTTTAAGGCATCTACTTGGTAACCACTTTTCCAGAACCGATAGCAAACATGATTACCCGCAGCCAAGCCCGTTGCCCCCACATAGCCTATGGTTTGCCCTTGTTTTACGTGAGTTCCGGGTTTTATACCAGAAGCTATTTTCGACATATGTAAATATTGAGTGGTATAAATAGAGTTATGCCTAATTTTTACATAATTGCCATTATACTTCCCATATTGAGCCGCCACTACGGTGCCTTCGCCTACACTACGAATAGGTGTTCCTCTTGGAGCCGCAAAATCAGTGCCTCGGTGGGCTTTATACCGCTTTTGCACGGGATGGTATCGGCTACCAGAATAGCGTGAACTTATTCGACTAAACTGCACTGGGTATTTTAAAAAGGCTTTTCGCAAGCTCTTTCCTTCTTCATCAAAATAATCTATACTGGTGCCTTGGTCGTAATAATAGGCATAGTTTTCATAACCATTATGCTCAAAAACAGCAGCTTTAATGGCACTTATGCCAATGGATTTACCCTCCACCAATTGTTCTTCGTAAATAACTTTAAACTTATCGCCCGGATAAAGGCGAAAGAAATCTATTTGCCAGGCAAACACATCGGCTAGCTCATTGGTAAGTATGGGCGAAAGCCCCATTTCGCTAATGGTAACCGACAAAGAACTGTTTATAATACCGGTCGTTTCCTGCTCCTTAACAATAATTTCTTTCGATTTTTTTTCGGTATAAATACTATCATCTAAATGAAAAATCACATAGTCGATATCGTTATGGTAATAAACCAATGCTTTGGCAGTTGGTAAACTATCTGGCTTATAAACCACATCATAAGGCTTATTTACACGTAGTTTTCGCAAGTCAAACACACCTTTCGCACTTTTAGATAGGCTGTAAATATCTTCTTTACTCACATTATATGGAGCTAATATATCAGATAAGTGTTGCCTGCTTTTAATCTTATCTCTGCTAATCTCAAGAGCGTCAATCACCATTCCGTAAAAAACAGTAGGCTTCTGTTTTTCAACGGGTGCTTCCGCAGTGATGATTATGGAAGCCTCTTGCGATGATGAGGTATAAAAATCAACCCAAAGTTGGTAGGCTGTAAGCCCAATGACAAGTATAAAAGCGGCAATAACCAACTTGCTAGAAAGCTTCATGCAGACTTAATTTTAGAGGGTAAAAATATTATATGTTCGTGTTTTTTCACTTTCCTTTTTTGAAGGATAGCACAAATATAATAGCTGCAAGCGAAATGGATAATACCATTGTAATAAAAACGCCTTGAGTACCCCAATTTAACCGCAAGTCGATAGCCTTTTTGGTTAAATTCCCCAACCCTTAGGTCGAAAATAGTTTTGTTTGTGTAGTAAACTCCTAATAATACCACAATGGCTCTGCCTCGGGGTAGTTATTATAAGCAGTCATCCGCCAACTTATACAGGTAGTTGTTTTCTTTTTTTATTCGAGTAGCCAACGCTGAAACAAGTTGGTTGGTTTCTTCGATAAATAATTTTGCATCATCAGAAATTGCATAAGCACTTGGCCATTTTTTAGAATAATTAGCTACAAACTCTGCAATGCCCCCCATTTCTTCTTGATACTGAATGGCGATGGCTACCACCTCATGATTTCCGCAATTTTTTAACTTAGGGTAAAGGGCTTTGTCTTCCACTGCTAAATGAATTTTAAGTTTACCCAGTAAACCTGAAAGCACGTCTCGTGCTGCTGTTGCATCTTTGGTAAGGGCATCTTCATTAAGCAGTTTACCAAGCTCTCCTGCTTTTTTTAATAATTCATCGTGCTGATCACGAAATTTTTGTGTGTAAGCCATAATAACTGGGTTTTTAGGTTAATGTCCAAGACGTTAAATATACGCCTAATTTAACAAAAAATAATAGGGCTAGTGTTAACTTGGTTTGTATTACGTGTTTCTTAAAGCAAAAAGTGTGCAATGGGAAAACAAATTGCAGCTTTTAACCTTTATTACAACTCATAATACTCAGGCCGAGTATCATCACTTAATTGGTTGTAGTAGGCTGGAGAAACCTTTCTGCCATCTTTGGTTTTAAGCATAAATTTATACACCGCCAATACTGGATTAAAGGTAATATCGGTTACGCCAATTATATAGGTTATTGGGTCTTCCTCGGTCTTTCTTTTTTCTTCCTCAAACTGAATTATAAAGCCATTAAACTCTAATAGTTCTTTTAAAAAATCTACTCGTTCTTTCGAAATACCTTTTTCTAACACTTTGCAGCGTACTTCGTTAATATCCTTTTCTGTATGTTTTCCTGAATCAAGTGCCATATTTGTTATTGGTTACTGGTTATTCGTTAATAGTTATCCGCCTACGCTTCGGTGGATGTAATTGGTTATAAGCCAAAACTAACTGACTGCACCCATTCAAATATTGGGCTGTAGATGCCTATTATTAAAATACCAATTACGGTAATTACCAATCCCATTCTGGCAAGTAAATCTCCTTTAATAGGCTCTATTGGGTTATCAACCCGTACCACAAAAATGGCTTTAACCACAAGTAAATAATAGTATAATGAAACGATTGTATTAATAACTGCAATGAGTACTAACCAATACATTCCTTGCTCCGCCACGGCTGCAAATAAGAAAAACTTACCAAAAAAGCCTGCCAAAGGAGGAATACCAGCCAACGAAAACAAGGCCAATAACATGACCATACTCAACATCGGGTTGGTTTGATAAAAGCCATTATAGTCATCTATATTATCTTTACCGGTGGCGTTTTTTACAATAGAAACTACCCCAAAAGCAGCAAGGTTAGAAAACACATAAACTAAAATAAAATAGATTACCGTGGCCATACCATAGGTTGTGCCACTTATCATTCCTAATAATATAAACCCTGCTTGGGCAATGGAAGAAAAAGCTAAGAACCGCTGCAAATTTTGCTGCCTGATAGCAAACAGGTTGCCAATAACCATTGTTGCAATGGCCATTACCATTAATAGAGGATTCCAAGCAGGCGCCATCTCTTTAAATACCGTAAATAAAATAGCCACTAGCACAAACACAGAGGCTCCTTTTGAAACCACAGAAAGATAGCCCACCACATTGGTAGGAGCACCTTCATATACATCGGCCGTCCATAGGTGAAATGGCACTAATGAAATTTTAAACCCTAAACCAGAAATAAAGAATACGGTAGCTAAAATTTGCAATGGGTTCATCTGTAAATTGCCCATTACCTCATTAAAATATAGGCTACCTGTAGTACCATAAATTAAAGAGATGCCATAGAGCATAATACCCGATGATAATGCCGCTAATAAAATAAGCTTAATGCCTGCCTCGGTCGATTTCATTCGATACACATCGTAAGCAGCTAAAGTTGCCATTGGAATAGTTGCCAACTCAAGCCCTAAATACAGCATTAAAAAATCGCCTGCGGATATCATATAACTCATCCCCAATAAAGTGGAGAATGTAAGTAGGTAAAACTCTAAGGTGCGGTTATTGTTTTCGGGCTTTTTAAGCCACCCTTGTACTTGAAATAGCACAACCAACACGCCAATATTAAGCACATTTTTCATTAAAATAATGAGAGGTGTGCTACGGTACATTCCACCAAATAGTTCGCCCGTTTCAGTTGGCAAAAACCCTAGTATCGTGTGCAAGGCAAATAAACCCGTTGCCACGTTAAGTAGCATATATCGCGCATTTTTCGAAGAAAAAATTTCCGCCATCAGCAGTAAAAGCACCACCACAATAAGTGATAGTTCGTTGCGCATTATTATAATATTTGATATATCCATTATAAAAATTAGTTGTTCTTATGCTTCTCCTTTTTAGTTATATAGGTAGAATCGTTTAATTTCTTCAGTCCTGATTGGTTTCTAATTATGGCGAATTCGCCATAATTAAAACCTGGATTATTTATTTTTTCCCAATCACTTAAAAACTCTAAAGTGTTTCTGTTTCTTAACCAATCTGAAATAAAAAAACTACCATCTTTTGCCTGAAGCATATCTGTTAAACAGATATAATCCTTCTCATCCCTCTTAATGATGGAAATGAATCTATCTTCGACCTTTATTTTAGTAGTCTTTCTCATGCGTTAGTTTACCACAAATCTTTCAAACATAGGGCTCAATCCATCGTAAATCATACTAGCCAACCAATTGGGAAACATACCCATCCCTGCGATTACCGCAATTAATACAAACACAGCCACTTTATCGTACCAATGGGCATCGGGTAAAAGCTCAAATTCTTTATTTTTAATGGCTCCCATTAGCATAGTACCTGCGGCTCGTAATACATACACGGCAGTAATTACAATGGATGAAATTACCAAAATGGTAGCCACTCGAATAAACAATTCATCGTTTTGGAAAGCTCCTACGAAAATTGTCATTTCGGCTACGAATGCACTAAAGCCAGGCAACCCCAGAGAAGCAAACCCTGCAATAAAATAGGCTACACCCAATACAGGCATCACCTTCATTAGCCCACCCATCTCGTTGATATTGCGCGTTTTTGTACGGCTATAAATCATGCCAATTAACGCAAAAAAGAGGGCCGTAATTAAACCGTGCGAAATCATTTGTAACACCGCACCTTCAAAAGCCACTTGGTTAAACATTAAGGCTGCAAACAGGATAAATGCCAAATGACTTACCGATGAATACGCATTGATGTATTTAAGGTCTTTTTGCCAAATGGCACCAAAGGCGCCATACACAGCCCCAATAACAGCCAATATTATAAATATCCATTGATAATATTGAGCACCTTCGGGCATTAGCATCACCGCAATTCGTAAAGCACCATAGCCCCCAAGTTTCATTAGAACCCCTGCGTGCAGCATTGATACGGCAGTAGGAGCCGAAGCGTGACCATCGGGAGACCAGGTATGAAATGGGTATAAAGCACCTAGCACACCAAAACCAATAAAAGTTAATGGAAAGAAAAAGTACTGTGCCGAAGCGGGAATATCAATTTTTGAAATCTCAATAAAATTAAACGTTAACTGCCCTCCATCAGGTGCTGAGTTAAAGTAGATTCCTAAAATACCCACCAATAGAAAAGCAGAAGCACCCATTAACATAAGGGTTAACTTCATAGCGGAGTATTCTTTTGGTCCTGTACCCCAAATACCAATTAATAAATACATTGGAATTACGGCAAGCTCATAAAACAAGAACATCGTAAATAAATCGAGGGAGATAAAGAACCCAAATACCCCAGTAGCCAACATATAGAGTGTGATAAAAAACTCCTTGGTTCTATCTTTAATTTCCCACGAAGCAAATACACCTGTAAAAACAATAATGCTTGTTAACAGGATTAATGCGATGGAAACTCCATCTACCCCTGTGGCATAATGAATATTGAGGTATTTATACCAAACAATATCCGTAGTAAAAAGCATTTCGGAAGTATCTCCTGCATTTCGTGCTGCAAAAAATGAAAACAATAGCAATACTGATTGAATCAGTTGAACAGTAGCTCCTATGGCTCCTACCCATTTTACTTTCGAATCATTCACAAATGCCATCACAATCATTGTGATAACTGGCACCCATATTAATAAACTTAATTTATCCATTAAATTACTCAGTTTAGGTAGTAAAGTATAAATAATGCCAGGCCAACAACGCCTGCAATCATTACAAATGCATATTGCTGCAACTGCCCCGATTGCAAGCCTTTTGTTTTATCCGACACCTTGTTGGTTACCCACGCTATTCCATCCATCGAACCATCTACTACTTTTTTATCGAACCAAGCAATGGGTCGAGCGATGGAATTGAAAATAATGGTGTGAGTTACCCACACATACATTTCATCTATGTAAAACTTGTGTAAGCTTAGTTTATAAAGCCCGGGCATTGCCTTGGCCATTTTATCTGCCGTTGCTTTTGGTTTTAAGTATAAGAGGGCTGCTACCACAATGCCTACTACGCCAATGGCAACGGAAGGAATAGCGATATTCCAATGAAAATGTGTTTCGAATGGAATTAGATTAGGCGATACGTATTGGCTGAAAGGAATGAACCCAACGATGGTCGTCATGATAGCTAAGAAAATTAAAGCAAATGACATAGAGAAAGGTGCTTCGTGCGGCTTATGCTCATAGGCTCGATTATTACCCCAAAAGATGTTAAAGTATAACCTAAACATATAGAAAGCAGTTAGGCCCGCTACAAACCACTCTGTCCAAAAGTATAGCTGATTGCTTTCATAGGCGGCTGCTAAAATTTCATCTTTACTAAAGAACCCTGCAAAAGGAGGGATGCCTGAGATAGCCAAAGCAGCTATTAAAAAGGTAATATGTGTGATGGGCAAGTATTTTCTTAGTCCTCCCATATCGCCCATTTCGTTGCTATGCACTGCGTGGATAACGGCTCCTGCTCCTAAGAAAAGAAGTGCTTTAAACATTGCGTGGGTAAATAAGTGGAACATGGAAGCGGTAAACCCAAGCCCTTCGGTTCCTACATACCCCGATACGCCCAAGGCCAGCATCATATAGCCAATTTGCGACATAGTTGAAAATGCTAACACCCGTTTAATATCTGTTTGGGTAACCGCAATGAGTGCTGCAAAGAGGGAGGTAAATGCGCCTACCCCTGCCACAATAGCCAAGGCATCGGGGGCGTGTAACACATACAGCCCAAACAACCTTGCCACTAAATACACCCCTGCCACCACCATTGTAGCTGCATGAATTAAGGCGGATACAGGTGTTGGCCCTTCCATGGCATCGGGTAACCAAATATGCAAAGGGAACATAGCCGACTTACCAGCACCCCCCATAAATATAAGCAGAAGCGCCCACGACAGTACCGACATTCCCATAAATGAGATGCCTGTCATATTTGTAATGGCCGCATTGTCTGGGTTCATCAACTCTTGAAAATCGAATGTTTTTGTGTAATAGGAAAGCACAAAAATGCCTACCAAGAAACCAAAATCGGCAAAACGTGTAACAATAAATGCTTTTTTAGAAGCTGCCACAGCCGATGGTTTAGTATAATAAAATCCTATGAGCAAGAAGGATGAAACACCCACAAGCTCCCAAAAAATATACATTTGAAAGATGTTGGTGGCAATTACCAGCCCAATCATAGAAAAACTAAAGAGTGATAGGTAGGCATAAAATCGCTCAAATCCTTGCTCTCCTTTCATATAGCCAAAGCTATAAATATGCACCATGGACGAAATGGTGGTAACCACCACCAACATCATAATAGAGATTGGGTCGATCATTACGCCCAACTTTATTACTAACGTATCGTAAAACCGAAGCCACTCCCAATTTTGTGGAATAAAAGTTTGATAGGTGCCATCAACCAAACCCTTACCTAAAAAATATTGAAAAGCTGCTGAGTAAGACAGCACCATCCCCAGTAAAATTGCTAACGTGGCAATAGCTCCCGAAAGCATTGGTTTTAGCTTGCTACCAAAAAGACCAACGACTAAGAAGGAAGCTAGTAGCACACCTGGTATCCAAATTATATATGAAAAATCTGCCTGCATAACCTTAGTGTTTCATTGTGTTAACATGCTCAATATCAATACCTTGCAAGTTTCGATATACATTTAATATAATGGCAATGGCCACTGCGGCTTCTGCGGCTGCAATGCCAATTACAAATAAGCTTATCATATAGCCTTGCAATAAATCGGGGTAGAGGTATTTATTAAATACCACAAAATTGATGTTTACGGCATTGAGCATTAACTCTACTGACATTAAAATGGTGATAAGGTTTTTGCGAACCACAAACCCATATATTCCTATAAAAAACATAAGGGTTGAAACCACCAAAAAATCGGTTACTCCTATTCCTTCTATCATTTTGTATATCGTTTAGCAATCATAATGGCTCCTATCATAGAGGCCAAGAGTAAAACACTTATTACTTCGAATGGCAGTACATAGCCATAGCTTCCATAGCTCAACAAACTCATTCCAACGGCTTTAACATCATGCGCTCCTTCGGCCATGCCGTTAGGCACAAACGAATAGCCCATAATGGCCCAAAGCACAACGCCCATGCCACTTAATAATAACAATATGGAGGCCACAGATTTTAAAGAACCAACGGCTTCTAATTTATGATCCATTCGAGCGGTAAGTAGCACAGCAAATACAATGAGCACCACTACTCCACCGGAATAAACAGTGAGTTGAACGGCTGCCAAAAAGTTATAATTGAGCATAAAATAAAGGCCTGCCGTTGCCATTAATACAAATAATAAGTAGATGGCTGCTCTTAAAATATTTCTGCTGGTAACTGTCATTACCGAGAATACCAAAATGGCCATTGCGAGGATGTAAAAAATAATTTTTCCCATTATTCTTCTACGCCTTTACGGATTTTTGATCCGGGTTTATTTAAAACCATGGTTAAACTTTTACGATCGAATGTAGCGTGCTCAAATTTTTGTTCCATTTTAATGGCATCGGTTGGGCAAGCTATTATACATAAGTTACAAAGCGTACACATCGAATGATGATATACGTGCTTTTCAATTACTTTCTTTTTCTTTCCTGTTTCAGGATCGAGCAGGCGTTGCCACATAATCTCGATGGAGCCATTGGGGCACGCCAGTTCGCAGGCTGAACAACCCGTACAAGTGTGCTCGTTGTTTTCATCGTGTGGCATTACTACCCTTCCTCTAAACCGATCGAACATTTTTAGGGTGTCTCGGTTTTCAGGATATTGTTGGGTGATTATCTCCTTTCGAGCGTGTGTAAAATAGTACCCAGTAACTCTCATCCCTGTGAGCAGGGTTTTAATTCCTAGGAAAATATTTTTAAAGTAGATGGTTATTGCACTCATTTTATAAATCCCTCTCTTTATAGTCCACGGCTTTTAGTCCACGGCTTACAGTCATTTGTCCACAGCACTCAGACCACAGACCACCATTTAGCTGTGGTCTGTGGTCTGAATGCCGTTGACAGCTAACTTGATTATTAAAACAATGTTCCAAATCTATTTTCTTCATTTCAATTTGTTCCTTTTAACTAAAAATGCCAACCCATCATAGCTATAAATGCTACAACTAATAGGTTTACCAAGTTTATAGGTAATAAATATTTCCATTCTAATACGAGCAATTGATCGATTCTTAAGCGAGGGAACGTCCATTTAAACCACATAATAATGCCGATGATTAACCCTGTTTTACCAAAGAACCACAGCACTGATGGGATGTAATCCATTACGGAATTAAAGGCCGCCCAATTACCAATATGGAAGGGCATCCAACCACCCAAAAATACGGTGGCTCCAACAGCCGCTATGATAAATAAATTAACATACTCCGCTAAAAAAAACATCGCAAATTTGATTCCTGAGTACTCGGTATGAAACCCAGCCGTTAATTCGGATTCCGCTTCGGCCATATCAAAAGGGCCACGGTTGGTTTCTGCCGTGCCAGCAATCAAGAAAATAACAAATGAAATAAGTACTGGAATATGCCCTTTAAAAATCCACCAGCCATCGCGCTGACTTTCGATAATAGCTGATAATTGCAAATCGCCTGCAAGCACCACAATAACTAAAAGCGATAATAAAGCCGAAATTTCGTAGCTGATAATTTGTGCGCCACTCCTGAGTGCGCCAATTAACGAGTATTTATTATTACTGGCCCAACCGCCAATTAATATACCCAATACACCAATAGATGAAACCGCTGAAATGTAAAATACACCAATATTAATATCCATTATATGCAAGCCTAGCGCAAAAGGAATAGCTCCAATGGCTAAAAAGGCCGCAATTACAATGATAAACGGAGCCAGATTAAATAAAAACTTATCGGCAGAGCGTGTCATAATATGCTCTTTCATCAATAGCTTTAAAAAATCGGCCAAGGTTTGCAATAAGCCCCATTTTCCTACTCGGTTAGGGCCAATTCTTAACTGAAAGAAAGCAGCCACTTTACGCTCGATATATACCATGCCCATTACTGAAAGAGCCACGAAGGCAATTAATGTAATACCAATAATGCTCCACTCCACAACGGTAACCATTGTGGGTGAAAGGCTGGCAGCGAGAAATTCGTGAATGCTGTTGGTGAGGGATGAAAAATTATACATAGGTTATCTTTTTACAAAATATTTGTGGTCGCAAATTGCGACTGCAAATTATTCAAATAATATTTCATTAATTTTTTATCAAATCCTTTTTTCATGACTTTTATCCATTGTCCACACTAGTAATGCTTTCGGCATTGGGCTATAACTAATTTATTAGTATCAACTCTATAAACCAACCGATGTTCTAATGTAATTCTCCTTGACCCCGAAAGATTCTCTTTCAACTTCTCGGGCTTTCCGGTTCCTTCAAAAGGGGTGTGTTGACACTCTTTAATGAGGGAATTAATTTTTTTTAGCATTTTTTTATCCTGTTGTTGCCAATGGATGTAATCGTCCCAAGCATTTGTCATAAATAAAATTTTCAATCTATTAACTCTTTAATTTCTCCTCCACCACGCTTATACTCTTCTAAACTCTCGTTCAACCGTTTGGCATTTGGGGGGCTACTCATTAAATAAAGCGTTTCCTGCATTCCCTCATAATCAAATTTAGAGAGCAAAACCAAATCTTCTTTACCTTGCCTAGTAACAAATAATGGAGTATGTGACTGGGTAACCATATTCATAAAGCTACTTAGCTTTTGTCTAAAGGTTGTGTATGTTGTAATTTCCATAATTCAGATATATAAATTTAATGCAAAGGCATATAAACCTGTACATATATAAAATAACGGATCATTTTTTGTTTTGACAGATTCCTGCCTACGCAGGAATGACAACAGAAGAGTTTTATGTAACATAAGTAATTTATCCATCATTTATCTATCAATATCGGGTACAACCAAATCTATAGTGGACATTATTGCCACCAAATCGGCAATTTTTGAGCCTCTAGCAATATGGTCTAGCACAAATAAGTTTGAAAAACCGGGCGACCTAAATTTGAGCCGGTAGGGGCTTTTAGCACCATCGCTTACCACATACACGCCCAACTCGCCTCGGGCGGTTTCTACACGTTGGTAATATTCTCCTTTCGGTAATTTAATAACTGCCTTTACGGCTGATGATTGAAATTCTCCTTCAGGAATATTATCTATTAATTGCTCAATGATTGACATGGATTCCCACATTTCAAGAATCCGAGCTTTATACCTTGAGTAGGTATCGCCCTTATCCATTAAAATTTCTTTAAAATCAACCCGATCGTAGGCGCTGTAAGGTTTGTGTTTACGCACATCGTTAGAGAAGCCAGAAGCTCTAGCCGTTGGGCCGGTAACTCCAAAGGAGATGGCATCTTCTTTGGTAAGTATGCCAATGCCTTCGGTTCTGTTTCTAAAAATTACATTATTAGAAAGCAGATCATCGTACTCGGGCAACTTGGTTTTAAAATGGGTGATAAAGTCCTTCACTCTTTTCTGAAAATTGGGGTGAATATCCCACATTAAACCTCCAGGTGTAAAATAATTCATCGTTAAACGAGCACCGCAAGTTTCCTCAAAAATATCGTTGATAAGTTCTCTGTCTCTAAATCCGTATAAAAAGGTAGTCAATGCGCCCAAGTCCATTCCCATTACGCCCCACCATAATTGGTGCGATGATAAACGGGTAAGCTCTGTCATAATAGTACGAATTACCTTCACACGATCGCTCACTTCTATTTCCAAGGCATTTTCAACCAATAAACAAACGGCTTCGTTGTTCATATGGCTCGAGAGGTAATCCATCCGATCGGTTAAATGTACGATTTGACGATACGAGTCTTTTTCGCACATTTTTTCGATGGAACGGTGGATATACCCAATATGAGGCGTTACTTTTTTAATAATTTCGCCATCGAGTTCGAGCATTAACCGAAGTACCCCGTGGGTAGAGGGGTGCTGAGGGCCCATATTTACAAAATACTCTTGGGTTTTGAGTTCCTCTTTTACTGCTTTCTCTGCTATCATAACGAAATCATATTTACAGCATCCACATAGTCTTTTCGGAGCGGATAGCCTTTCCAGTCATCGTCCATCAATATTCTTCGTAAATCAGGATGATTGGTAAATGCCACCCCAAATAAATCATACACTTCGCGCTCTAAAAATTCGGCTGTGCGCCAAATATGGCATAAGCTCTCTACTTCAGGTTTCTCTTTATCTTCTATTTTTACTTTAAGCACTAGTTCGTGGTTATGAGCAATGGAACGAAGATGATACACCATCATAAAATAATCGGCAAAATCTACACAGGTTAGGCTAAACATAAAATCGAAGCTTAACTCCGCCTCATTTCTCAGCTTGTTGGCAAACTCCAATAATTGATTGGGTTTGATTATTACTTCTAAAAACTGTGTGCCAGGAGCCGCTTTTATGCCTGCTTCTTCATCGGCAACGACAGCAGCTGCAGAAAATTCAATCTCTGAACTCCAAGTTGTAATTATATTTTGTAGGCTTTGTCTATCCATTATCTTTTAATAATCGATGAATTTGTTCAATTTGTTTTTTATTATTTGGGAGCTCATTTTTAACATCGTTATCCCTAAACATAAAGTGCCTCCTCTAGTATTTTTTTTCTAAAAGCAGGCAATACCTTGCCATTTGCAATAATATCTACATCTCTATCAAAATGGTCTTTTATTTCTTGTTGTAGTCCTATATACAGTCTATAGATTCGATTATTTTTTGCTTCCTTATTAAAATAAACGATAAGATCAATATCGCTATTTTTATTAAAATCGCCTCTGGAAAAAGACCCCACAAGTCCTATTTTATCTAAAAAATATTTTCTTTTTAGATACTCTTTATTCTCTTGCAAAAAATCTAATATGATATTTTTCGTTAACATCTATAACCCTTTATCAAATTCCTCCAACGTTGGCTTTTTATCTACCATAGAGGAATCTTTAATTTTATCTTGTAATTTCATAATGCCTTCCAGTAGTGCTTCGGGGCGTGGTGGGCAGCCGGGCACATATACATCTACCGGAATAATATGGTCGGCTCCTTTTACTACCGAATAGGTATTATAAAAGAATGGACCGCCTGAAATTGCGCAAGCTCCCATAGCAATTACATATTTAGGATCGGCAATTTGCTCGTAAAGTCTGCGAAGCACTGGTGCCATTTTATTAACAATGGTTCCAGCAATTACAATCATATCGGCTTGGCGAGGGGTTGCTCGTGCTACTTCAAATCCAAAGCGCGACCAATCGTGGCGCGAAGCCCCGGTTTGCATCATTTCGATGGCGCAGCAACTGGTGCCAAATGTTAATGGCCAAAGCGAATTTGAACGTGACCAATTCACGATTTTATCGAAAGAGGTAACAATAATGTTTGCCCCATTGCCAGCCCCAATCACCTTGCCAGGAAAATCTTCTGGTACGTTGGAAGGGTTTTCTATTTTATCTAAGTCTATTCCCATTTTAATGCGTCTTTTTTCCAGGCATACAGCAAACCAAGCCCCAATATAAAAAAGAAAATTACAATTTCAACAAAAGCAACCATCCCCAAATCTTTCATAACCACCGCCCAAGGCACAATAAATATAGTTTCTACATCAAAAATGAGAAAGAGGATGGCAAATAAGTAGTAGCCTACTTTAAACTGAATCCGAGAAGAACCTTGCGTTTCAATACCGCACTCAAAGGTGTCTTCCTTCATTTTTTGAGGCACTTTAGGCGATACTAAATAGGAAAAAATAACGGCTCCTCCTACCATTAGCGTACCTAAAATAATAAATAATATAATTGCTTCGTTGCCCATTTTTTGTATTTAAATATAATTTTTACCGCAAAGGTCGCCAAGAAAAAAGAATTGCTATTCTGAAAATCACAAACTACTTAAAATCGTGAGAGTGACATAATTTTGGTCAAGTTTTCTTAGGTGATTTTTTTGCCCAATAATCGGCATCAAATCCTCCGTCTTTAACATCAACTATTTTTATAACTCTCTTCAATGTTACTTTATTTCCCAAGTTTCACCGCTTTGTAATAAATCATTTACCGATTTAAATGGAGAGTTTTTTTCTACCTCTTCTACCTGACGTTTCATCCTAATTTCAAATGAATCATCACCATACGAACGAATAATGCCTGTAACCACTGGCATTTGAAGTTTAGCCAACATCATATGCAAGGTGTTGTCTTCTTCGTGGGCATCGTGTATTAGAATATCACCTTCAGTAACGCCATTTTCGCCAATGGTAACAACCTCTAGTTTAAAGCCATTAAGCACCAACCCTTTAGTAGATTCTGCTCCAAAAATCATTGGTTTACCGTGCTCTACGTGTATTTGGTTATCTAGCTTAACATCTTTGGCGGTGTAATCAGAAAATATATCTTTATTAAAGATGACACAGTTTTGTAAAATCTCCACAATAGAGGTTCCCTGATGTTTTTCGGCTTCTACCAATATTTCTGTTAATCCTTTGGCATTGGTATCCGTTGCCCGCGCAAAGAAATGCCCATTGGCACCCAATACTAACTCACCTGGGTTAAAAGGATTATCGATGGTGCCTTGAGGAGATGATTTAGTGGTTTGCCCCAAATTGGTAGTTGGGGAGAACTGCCCTTTGGTTAAACCGTAAATTCGGTTATTAAACAAAAGCACATTTATACTCACATTCCTTCGAATCAAATGGATAAAATGATTACCTCCAATGGCCAAGGCATCTCCATCGCCTGTAATTTGCCAAACACTTAAATTGGTGTTTGCCAATTTAACACCCGTAGCAATAGCTGGGGCTCGCCCGTGGATGCTATGAAACCCAAACGTATCCATATAATAAGGAAAACGAGAGGAGCAGCCAATGCCAGACACGAACACGATGTCTTCCCTTTTTCGTCCGATTAAGGGCATTGCTTTTTGCACGGCTTTTAAAATAGCATAGTCGCCACAACCAGGGCACCATTTTACTTCTTGGTCGCTAGAAAAATCTTTAGCGGTATATTCTAATGTTTCTACTGACATAATTATTTCTCTTCTAGGGTTTTGTTAATAGCATGGGTTAACTCTACTACTCTAAATGGCAACCCTTGTGTTTTGTTAAATTGTTGGTAGGTAAACTGAGGAAGTTCGCCTCTTAAATACCTTACCAATTGACCTTGGTTTAGCTCAGCCACGAGTATTTTTTTAAACTTATTAAATACTTCAGCTGTATTTTTAGGTAAAGGTTTAATGTAATTAAAATGAGCCAATCCAACTTTTTTGTTGTCCCGGGCACACTGGTTGATTGATGTTAGCAGCGAACCATAAGTTCCTCCCCAACTAACAACTAATAGGTCGCCTTCTTGAGCTCCATCTACTTCTAGCTCTGGAATGTAGTTGGCAATGCGTTGCACTTTTTCCTCTCTCACGTAAGTCATCTTCTCGTGATTTTCGGGTGTGTACGATACATTACCTGTTACATCTTCTTTCTCTAATCCTCCAATACGGTGCTCATAACCCGCCTGACCTGGATATGCCCAGTACCTTGCTAAAGTAGCGGTATCACGCTCATAAGGCTGCCAATTTTGCATCGATTTATCGGCTTCGTGAGGTTTAATCTCTTCTAAATCTTCCGTTTTAAGAATTTTCCAAGGTTGAGAACCATTGGCCACATAACCATCAGTTAATAAAACTACAGGAGTCATATGCTCTAATGCAATTTTTGCTGCCCTGTATGCCATTGAAAAACAATCTGCTGGAGATTTAGCTGCCACTACTACAACTGGACTTTCCCCATTTCTACCATACAGTGCCTGCATTAAATCAGATTGCTCTGTTTTGGTTGGCAAGCCTGTGGATGGCCCTCCACGTTGTACATCTACTACTACTAAAGGCAGCTCTGTCATCACAGCTAATCCTAGTGCCTCTCCTTTAAGTGCAAGCCCAGGGCCAGAAGTGGTAGTAATAGCCAAATCGCCCGCAAAAGCAGCACCAATGGCAGAAGTTATCCCTGCAATTTCATCTTCGGCTTGAAATACCTTGGCTCCAAAATGCCTGTGTTTAGCTAATTCCTGTAGAATATCTGTAGCAGGAGTAATAGGGTAAGAACCTAAGAAAAGATCTTTGCCAGATTTTTCGGCTGCGGCTAAAAAGCCCCATGCGGTTGCTTCGTTACCCATTACATTTTTATATAGCCCTGGTTCCATATCGGCTGGCAATACGGCACTTGCCGAAGAAAATGCTTCAATGGTATCGGCATAATTAAAACCTGCTTTAAGTGCTTTTATATTACCTGCTAGAATTTCAGGTTTTTTACCAAACTTACCTTTTAAAAATCGTTCGGTATATTCTAATGGGCGGCTAAACATCCAATACACCATACCCAAGGCAAACATATTTTTACTACGTACAATGCTTTTATTATCAAGACCAAGACCTTCGAGTGCCGTTTTTGTGAGCGATGTCATTGGAGCTTCAATAACATGATACTCTCTAAGTACTCCGCTTTCTAAAGGATCCTCTTCAAACCCTGCTTTTTCCCAATCTTTACGTTTAAAATTATCGGTATCAATAATAATTGTTTTGCCCTTAGCTACATCTCTTAAATTAGCTTTTAAAGCAGCGGCATTCATAGCCACTAGCACGTCCGGATTATCACCCGGTGTGTGAATATGTGCTTGACCAATATGTACTTGAAAACCTGACACCCCAGCTACCGTTCCTTGAGGAGCACGGATTTCGGCAGGGTAGTCAGGAAATGTTGCGATGTCGTTACCCAACAATGCAGAGGTTCCAGTAAACTGAGTGCCAGTAAGTTGCATTCCATCGCCAGAGTCACCAGCAAATTTTATTACCACTTTATCTACCTCTTTTATAGCAGTTGTTTCCATATATTAAAAATTGATTTTTTTGTTATTATTTTGAGGCTGCAAAGTTAGACTGCCTTAAAAAATAAAAGTATGAGTTATATCATAAAAAACCGAATATTTTAATGCCGTTTATTAAGTTATGAAGTAAAAAAATGAACGGGCTTACTATATGGTAATTCTTAGATCTAAGCATTTGATAAGCAAAAGGCTTCTTTAGAATAATTCCAAATAGAAATTAGATGTTTTTAAGTTAAATTTTGTATTTTACATTTGCGTCTGAAAAAATGACAAAAACTTTTAAAAAACATATACTATGTTAGTAATAAATGATGATTGTATTAATTGTGATGCCTGTGTAGCTGAATGCCCCAATAACGCTATTTACGAGCCAGACGAAGAGTGGTCGTATGCGGATGGGACTAGCCTAAGTGGTTCTTTTACCAAAATTGATGGCACCGAAGCCGATGCAGACGAAAAAAACGAGGCGCTTTCGGATGAATTCTTTTTTATTGTACCAGATAAATGTACCGAATGTAAAGGTTTTCACGATGAGCCTCAATGTGTTTCTGTATGCCCGGCCGATTCTATTTTTGTAGATGAAGAAAACCCTGAAACCGAAGAACAGTTATTAGCGAAGAAAAAATTGATGCACGGGTAGTGCCCACGGCTTTGGGCCTGTCGTCTAATTTGGCACAAGGTGCTGGGTTAAAAAAAATTTTGAGCTTTCGGGAAGTCTTTTGTTTAGTAATAAAAAAGGACGACACTCTTTTGAGTAATGTCGTCCTTTTTTGATTTGTTTTTTTAGATGCCTTAGTTGAGTTCACTCCGAAAACAGACAATTTTCACAAAAGGAGACTTCTTTTGTTTTGGGTGTTTTCGGAGTGAACTCTTAGTTGCAAGATGCGCTACCCCCAGTTTTCGAAAAAACAGGAAGGAAACTCAAATCTAAGAATGGTTTTGTACATTTACTCTTTTTAAAAACCCCTTTAACCAATGAACTTTTCAAAAATTTCTGTTTTTATGTGGCTGTTAGTTTTTGTTTCTACTAGCAGCATTGCCCAAAACCTTTCTTCTAAAGAAAAGAAAATCCTCAAACAAGTAACACTCAATAATGGTGATGCCCTCGCCTTTTTAGAAGAAACCGTTAACATTAATAGTGGCACTATGAATGCCGATGGTGTACGAGAGGTGGGTAAATTATTCGATGCCAAATTTAAAGCCATTGGGTTCAAAACTAGCTGGATTGATATGCCAAAGGAAATGAATCGAGCAGGTCACTTTTTTGCAGAGCATAAAGGCAGTAAAGGTAAACGCCTCTTACTCATTGGCCATTTAGATACAGTGTTCGAAAAAGACAGCCCTTTTCAAAAATATAACCGTGATGGCGGTAAAGCCACAGGCCCAGGGGTAGAAGATATGAAGGGTGGAGATGTAATTATTCTCTATGCCCTAAAGGCATTAAAAGAAGCAGGCTATCTAAAAAACACGCAAATAATTGTGGCTATGCACGGTGATGAAGAAGAATCGGGCAAGCCAATATCCATTAGTCGAAAAGATATTATAGAAGCTGCCAAGCGCAGCGATATTGCTTTAGGTTACGAAGCTTCTTCGGGCTTTAACGAAGCCACTTTAGCCCGTAGAGGCAGCAGTGGATGGAAACTTAGAGTGACAGGAAAACGAGCGCATAGTGCTGGTATTTTTAGTGAAGAAGATGGAGCAGGAGCCATTTTTGAAGTAGCAAGAATATTAAACGAATGGTATCAAGCCTTAAGCAACGAGAAGTATTTAACCTTTAACCCAGGCATAATTACAGGTGGAACCTTTGCCGAATACAACAAATCAACAGCCAAAGCCAAGGCTTTTGGTAAAACCAATGTCATCCCTCAAACAGTAACCGTGGCAGGTGGTTTACGCTTTATTTCAGAAGAGCAAAAGGCCGATGCTCGCAAAAAGATGCAAAAAATTGTAGATAATCATTTACCAAAAACCGATGCCGAATTTACCTATTGGGATAGTTATCCAGCCATGGCACCCACCAAAGGCAATGAAGAGGTAATGGAAGTATTAAGCCAAGTGAGTCAGGATATGGGATATCCACCCGTAGTGGCTTACGATCCAATGAAACGCGGAGCAGCTGATATTTCGTTTGTAGCAGCCTATACCGATGGACTTGATGGCTTAGGAGCCATGGGCGGTGGTGGCCATACCCCACAAGAATGGATTGACCTAACTACTTTTGAGGATTTGACGAAGAGGACAGCCTTGCTAATATATAGATTAACAAGGTAAAAAATAACGTTGACACCAATAATGGTTAGTCAAACATATATTTCAACTGTTTTTTTGCACACCATTACCTGTAACCTCAACAACTATCGCCCACAAAAAAAGGGATATAACCAGAGGCTATATCCCTTAATAAAAGCTGGCAACGACTTACTCTCCCACCTGTTACGGCAGTACCATCAGCGCTGAAGGGCTTAACTTCTCTGTTCGGAATGGGAAGAGGTGGACACCTTCGCTATAATCACCATATTGTCTTTCTGGCTGACACCTTTGCGGCACCTATCCGCCCTTCTGGCGGAATCACCATATTATCTTAAGTTACTAACAAATGCGTACCATTTGTATCTTCATAACCACAATATCTTTGACATGTAAAGCAAGAGAATAAATTAACTACAGATAGACTGTAAAAAAAGCTTACGGGTAATTAGTACTGCTCGGCTTTGGTATTTCTACCTTTACACCTGCAGCCTATCAACGTCAT
>JALSJD010000073.1 GCA_026989535.1 Cyclobacteriaceae bacterium | reverse complement strand
TCCTTTTTAGCCACTAAGACACCAAGGCTCAAAGTTCTACGAAATAGTTTGCATTTTTAGTACTGATTTAGTGGTTCTTAGAGTCTTGTAGCCTTTGTGGCCACGTTTTTTTGGCTGAATAGATACCGATAAGCCTTATGGGGAAACCTCTATTAATTCATTCGCATACCGAGAGCGGAATCCGACCAGTTGGCGGATCAGCGGAGGGAAATGACAGAAAATAACCTTTAAAATGGAGACCCCACAACGGATGCGGAGAAACGTGCTTTTTATACAATCCTGTTTGACAAAAATCGTCTGTTTTCTAAGAGACACTAATTATAAGATTGCTGTATTATTTAGAACTTAGCTAATTCTTTGAATTAATCAGGCTAACGCTTTCTAACTGTACTCAATATTGTTTTATTTGCCAAATGGAAATTTTTCTACTACCTCAAACCTACATTGCCCTACTTACACTCATACTTCTCGAAATTGTATTGGGCGTTGATAACATCATTTTTATATCTATTGTTACCAATAAGCTACCGGCTCCAGTACAAAAACGAGCCCGTATTATAGGACTTGGGTTTGCAATGATTTTTAGATTAGGCTTGCTTTTAATAATCACTTGGCTCATTGGGCTTACCAAACCACTGATTGCTATAGCCACGTTTGAGTTTAGTGGCAGAGATATTATACTACTTGTTGGTGGGCTGTTTTTAATAGCCAAAAGCACCTCAGAAATAAATAGTAAAATGGAAGGCATTAGCCATGATAAGAAAAAAACTAAAACGTATTCGTTTAAAATGGCTATTTTTCAGATAATAATGCTAGACCTTATATTTTCGTTTGATTCCATTTTAACTGCTATTGGACTAACCGATGAAGTAATTTTAATGATAATTGCAATAATAGTATCTGTTGTAATAATGATGGTTTTTGCAGAGCGAATAAGTGCAACTATTAAGCAATACCCTTCGCTTGAAGTACTTGCCCTTGCCTTTTTAATTTTAATTGGGTTTACTTTAATATTAGACGCACTTCAAATGCATATACCCAAAGGCTATGTATATTCGGCTGTTGCCTTTTCGTTGGGTGTACAGTTATTGCTCATTAAAATACGGAAGAAGTCTGCACACCCAGTGGAATTAAAGCATAGGTATGATGAAGAAAATTAAGAAAAATATTAGTTGAGCTTAACTCCCGAAAACCACGTGTAAATAACCAACATAGGAAAAAGCAAGTAAAAAAGCATGGCAAATACTTCATTAATACCATTATGAGCAAACATTGCCCATAACCCCAGTGGTAATGTTACATAGGTGCTAAGTGCTAATACCTTATCAAAATACCTGCCTGTGGTTACTAAAAACCGACCAATGGCGGTAAAACTTGCAGCCAAGCCTACCCATTTTACCCAAGTTGCAAACTGCAATACCAGTATGCTGTAATTAAAATTACCCAACGCCATAAAAAGCTGATAGTTTTCTACAGCATCTGCAATCAGAACCACAAAAGGTAACAAAGCTAACCATTTGTATTGTTGAAGTTTGGTGACCTTATAAATAGATCGCAGCACAAAAAAGAGGAATAAATTATATGCTATTAAAAAAAGCATATCTATTTGTGTTCCAGCCACAATTTGAGCATTGCTTTCAGGTGGCATACTACCAATAATATGGCTCATTTCTACTTCGCTACTTGCAAATTCTAGTGCTAAAATGGGTATTTTAAAACCTTCAGGCATCCAAATACCTTCGGTTTCCACTTTACCAACCATCATCATCCAACTACTAATTAAAATAACCACCACTCCCGTAATGGCTGCTTTGGCAAATACATTATGCTTAATCATCGTAATTAATGGTGTGTTTTGTGGCCGCATGTACAAACATTATGTTGCCGATACCGTCATAACCAGCAAATAACTCCTCCCCTTTTTGTTTAAGCCCTTCGTAGCCAAACCCTAAAAAGATTAAGTCGTCATCTTTCGATTTTTGTAGAATAATTTCCTTCGTACTTACCTCTTCTTTTTGCTCTATCAACTCAATATTATGGGGCGAAACAGGTAGCCTTCCTAGTTTAATCATCTCTTTTAATTTTACTTCGTATTCCGAAATTTCATCTTCAGGAAATAGTGCTGTAATTTTTAAGGCGGCATTCTTCCAATCAGGATGCCCAATAATTACATAGCCAAGCAAAATCATTAAGGCGGCATTCTCTAAATCGTTGGGCGTTAACCAAATATGGATGGTATTTTTTACACCAAAATTCTTTTGAGTGGACGAAAGTACGCACACATCGTAGTTAGTAGCTTTTACCAAGGATAAATTTTGAATAATGGCGGGCAAAAACTCAGGGTCTTCACGCGCATACTCAAACAAAATTGTATTGGTTTCTTTACCCGAAACACTGGGCAGTTGTATGGCCTGCGCCACAGCACTCGTAAAAGAAGGAGAGATTAACGTATCTAAAAACACATTGCTCTTGCTTACGCCTGCCATTTTAATTAACCTTTCTAATGTTTCTTTAGCCTCACGGTTCTTATCCTTTGATAAGTAGCCTTCTATAAAATGCAAATAAGTACCAAAGCCCGACCTAAACGAGAGCCAACTCATTAAGGTAAAAGCAGCAGGTCGCTTAAAAAAATCGGGCGAGAGGCAAATGACCGAAGGCCGCCAGTTATCGCTGTCTTTTTCAGTAGATTGTATAAAAACCTGTAGCCGCCTGTTCATTTGGTAAATAACACCCTGAAAAACTTTGGACATCCCCGAAAAATTTTTACGTGTATTGGCCACCATAAAATACAACCCAACCATTACAATAATTGAGGCAAACGCATAGCCAGGGTCCATCTTAAACATTAAGAAATTAGTAAGCAAAAAGCCTAGCAGCGAAATATACCATTTCGATTTAAAATCGGGGCGATACGCAGGGTCTGCCGCAAAATGGTTTAGAAATGAAATAAGGCAAATAGCCCCGTAGGTAACCATAAAGAACATAGATATTACCGTAGCCACCGTGTTTACACTGCCCACACCAACAAAAATGGCGGCAATGGCTAGGGTGAGCATCGTAGCATTAAATGGCTCTCCATTGCCTTTTTTTGCTTTGGAGAGCCATTTATTTAATGATAATGAAGGAAATACTTTATCCTGCGATAGTGCTTGTAAGGTGCGTGGTGCTACCATAATACTGCCAAGTGTGGACGAAATAGTTGCAGCTGCTAAGCCAATGGGAATAATTAGCCCCCAACTTGCTATGCGTTGCATAATAAGCTGATCGTTATTTAACTCATAAGGAGTGGCCGAAGTTGTTAATTTATAGGCAATAAAAACATAAATAATTAACCCTGAAAACGTAGCCAATAACGTACCAATCGGAATCGATTTTTGCGGATTTTTTAAATCGCCCGAAAGCCCCACTCCGGCCGTCATACCCGTAAAGGCAGGAAAACAAATCGCAAATACTTTAAAGAAACTATCTTGGTCTTCCACTGTATTATAAAGATGAAATCCAATGCCACTAGCGGCAACCGTAGGTTCTCCCATAAAGAAGCTAATTAAAGACACAAATAAAATGGCTACCACACCATATAAAGCACTCATCCCTAAGTTTGCCCCTTTAGTAAGCATTAAAGCAGCCACAATAATAAGTGCACCCACGCTAATCATTCGTTTGGTTAAAATAAAATCATAATTTGTTTGCAACCAAGCAATTACAGGGTCGAAAGCTTCGGCAAATGCAATGAGGTAAAAGGCTACGCTAATGGCCTGTGATAAGTATAAAGCAATACCAATAGCAGCCCCAATATTAATCCCGAACGAACGAGAAATTATATAATATTCTCCACCACCACGTACACGTTGGTTGGTGGCAATTTCGGCAATGGCCATTCCTGTGGGTATGGTTACCAAATGCCCAAACAAGATAATCATAAGGGTTCCCATAAACCCAACATTGGCTGCCGCATAGCCAAACCGTAAAAACATAATGGCTCCTAAAATGGTTGAAATGGCTGTGAAAAATACAGGGGCAGTACCAAATTTTGATTTATTATTTACTAAGTCGCGCATTAATTTATTTAAAATTGATAAAATAATAATATTCTTTATATCTTAGAAAGACTAATTTATAGACAAAAAAACTATTTTAGAGCAAAAAAAATAGTGTAATATCAACCTTATCATCTTACTAGGTAGCAATTACGAAATGAAAAAGATTATCACACTTTTCGCTTTATATGGACTCGGGCTGATTCAGTCCTGTATTTGTCCAAATGATGGATTCTCAACAACCTGACCACCCCGTTGTTGGTCTTTTGACCAACAACAATCAAATAATAATTTGTTGGAGAAACTCCAACAAAGGGTAGAGAATCTAATAATAGTTGGTAAATACATAGGAAATTTTTAGTTAAAAACAATTTGGCAAACGTAATTCTTGTAGATTCTAAAGACTACCCCATCGGCACAATGGAAAAGCTTGAAGCCCACCAAAAAGGGGTGCTTCATCGGGCTTATTCCGTTTTTTTATTTAATAATAATAATGAGTTACTGCTCCAAAAGAGAGCTAAAGGCAAATACCATTCCTCCGATTTATGGTCGAATACCTGTTGTAGCCACCCCGAACCCGGAGAGCATTTAACCACCTCGGCACAAAATAGGTTGCTTGAAGAAATGGGCATTACCACAAGCTTGCAATCGCTTTTTAGTTTTACATATAAAACGAAATTTAGCAATGGCCTCATTGAACATGAATTAGACCACGTGCTTATAGGTCGTTTTAATGCAAGCCCACTACCAAACCCTGCTGAGGCAAGCGATTGGAAGTATGCTTCTTTAAAAGAAATTTCTAACGAGGTAAAAGAGAACCCTGAAGCCTACACCTTTTGGTTTAAGAAAATCTATAAACGTGTTTTTAAATACATCTTATTATCCAATATCTTTTGACTGTAACTTTGCACCAAAAAAAATATTTATAAAAAAAGATGCTTCTACTCCAAAGAATTAACGCCCTAAGCCAACTGGGTAAACAGTTAGAAACCCTGCCTAAAGAAGAATTAAAGCAATGGGCTGCCAAAGCAGGTAACGAAAACCGTTGGTTTACGCCAGAGCCTGTTAAAATGGCCATTAATGGAATTGTTAAAATGCTTACGAAAGAAGCATTAACATCCTGGGTAGAGCCTTACCGTTTTAATGATACCCGCAAACGAATAGGAATAGTGATGGCAGGCAATATTCCCATGGTTGGCTTTCATGACTTGCTTTCGGTGCTTATAACTGGCAATATCGCTCATATAAAATTAAGTTCTCAAGACAAAGTATTGCTCCCTTTGGTTACTGACGTGCTAATTGGCATAGAACCTAAATTTAAAACTCAGATTAATTATATAACCAAACTCGAAAATGCAGATGCTGTAATTGCCACCGGAAGTGATAATTCAGCCCGTTATTTTAAACAGTATTTTGGCAAGCACCCTCATGTAATTCGTAAAAACAGAACATCATGCGCAGTGCTTACTGGCAATGAATCGGATGAAGAAATAGTGGACTTAGGCAAAGATATTTTTTCCTATTTCGGGCTTGGTTGTCGTAATGTATCTAAGTTGTATGTGCCCAAAGGCTATGATTTTGTTCGGCTCCTAAGCCTATTAGAGCAATACAAGGAGATTGGTAACCATAGCAAATGGGTAAATAATTATGATTATAATAAATCTATTTACTTGGTAAATAGAGAGCCTCATTTAGACAATGGTTTTTTATTGCTAAGAGAATCCAAGGAGATGGTTTCACCACTTGCCGTGCTCTATTATGAAGAATATTCAAATAAAGATAGTTTAAAGTTACAATTAAATACGAATGAAGAAAAAATTCAATGCGTAATTGGAAGTAAGCATACTAATTTATCGAATATACCATTTGGAGAAGGGCAATTTCCTGCAGTTTGGGATTATGCAGATGGGGTTGACACCTTAAAATTTCTGTCTGAATTATAGTCCAAAATAAAAGTTAGAAGCTTTAACTATAGGCACTAAAGCTTCTAACTTCAACCAACTCCCCACTTTTAATTATTTATCTTGGCACCACCACGCCACACTTCTACCGAACCATTATAAATTTGACCGTCCATACTTATGGTATAAAAGTAAATACCGTCTGGTACTCCTTCTGCTTTCCAATCATTCTGGTAATCTGTATCGTCAAATACTTTTACTCCCCATCGGTTAACAATAATCAATTTAGTATCCGCCTTCTTATTTAATATAATAAACGCTTCATTATACCCATCGTTATTAGGGGTAAACACATTGGGTATTATAACATCCGTTTTAGATTCTATTATTATCTCGTTTACAGGCACTTCACACCCTGTAGCATCTTTTACAACAGCCGTATAAGCCCCTAGTGTAAGTTGATCAAACACATATCTATAATTGCCAAATCGATCTGGCACAATAGGCAAAAAGTCTATAATAATATCTCCATTTCCATCTAATAGCATTATTTCAAATGGTGGAAAATCAGAGGCAATATCTACCACCTCAAACGAGCCCACATCTTGCTCAGGGTAGGTGTCTGAAAGCTTATTAGCAGTAGCTTCAATGGCCGCAGGTTCTGAGATGGAAATAGTGGAGGAATGAGGACACCCATCGGATGAATCATCTCTCACCAAAATAGAATAATCAGCACCTACAGGTAACCCCTCAATTATATCGCCAGAGGCAAAACTTATCCATACATTACCTAAAATAGGCACATTATACTGATAGGGATTTACTCCGCCTACAACTGAAATACGAGCTGTACCACCCGTAGGATCACCAAAACATGCAATATCGCCTGCTTTAGTAACGGTAGCTATTACTTTAAACTCATCTATTCCAATATCAAGCGAACCAGTAACTTCACAAGCTGTAGCATCTCTCACTAAGTAGGTGTAATTACCAGAAGCTACGCCACTAAATGTAAAGGTGGTGTTTGGCTGCCCATCTTGCGATACACTGTTTCCTGTAGCCGTGTTTGTAATTTCAAAATCAAAAGGTGATACTCCATTCGCCCCAACTACTAAAGTAATTTCTCCATCGTCATCGGTACAAGTGGCATTAGATAAATTTAAGTCAACCGTATAACAGCCTGAACAATTTTCTACAATCACCTGAATTTCTAATACAGCACTTTCGCCACAACCTTCATCTTGAGTAACAAAAAATGAGGTAGTACCGGTAACAGTCATATCCAATTGAGCTGCAGTAGGTGTAAATGGGCTGCCTGTTGCTATTGGAGGGTTTGATTGAGCCGCATCATCATACCAATTTATATTAGTACCTGTTACTACCAAGGCTGGAGCCGCACCATTTTGACATTCCGTTACAGGACTTGCACCCGTAGGAGGGGCACTAACATTCTGCACTGTAACATCAATTTGATCTGAAAATAGGAGTGTACAACCCGATTGTGTTGCTTGTACGGTTATTATATGGTTACCTATTGTTAAACCTTGAGCAACCGTAAGTGTACCTACTACAAAATTTGCATTCCCAGTGCCTACGGCAGATATACTTGTAACCCCTCCATTTAAAATAACCTCGTAATTAACACCTGTTTCTGAATTAGCCAAGGTTACAATCTGCCCATTAGCTTCACAAATAGTTACGTTTCCTGCTTCAATAATAGTTTGTTCTTGAGGGTTAGCAGTTACATCAACCAATACATTATCTGTTAACATAGTAACGCAACCACCTCCAATTGAAGCTTGCACTTCTATAGTGTGAGGACTCCCTGCTGGTACAAGCCCTGTAGCGGAGTTTAAAGCCCCAATAATAAAATTGGCAGTACCATCTCCTGTAGCAGAAACACCCGTTGGGCTTCCATTCAAGAAAAGCTCATATAAAACCCCGTTTTCAGAACTTGCCAAAGAAATTGAAACTGATGCATTCTCACAAATAGACTGATCCGCTTCAACAATTGATTGGTCAATCGGTTGAGTTGCAATAGTAACAGCCATGTTTGAAACCGTAACACAACTTGAAGGAGCTGCACCTGTAATTGTTACTTGTAAATCCCCTCCTGTAGCAAGCCAATCAACTGTTACACTATTAGTACTAGCTCCTGCTACTATGCTTCCATCTCCTCCTGCTAATGTCCAAGCATAAGTAGCACCTGCATCTAATGGCACCGTATAAACTTCACCACTTGTATTCTCACAAATTGAATTATTACCTGTAATTGTTCCATCGGGGTTTGCAATAATAGTAACAGCATATTCAATAGCAGTACTAACAGCACAACCTACGTCTTGCGTAACGTAAAATGTGGTTGTCCCTACGGAAGTCATATCTAAATTTGTGGCTGATGGTGTAAATGGGTTACCTGTACCAATTTGGGTTGTTAAAGCAGCATCTGAGTACCATGCAACGGTACCAGTAGTGTTGGCATCTAAGCTAGGCAATGCACTATCCTGGCAATAATTTTCTACCATATTATTTCCACCATTTGGTGGTGGGCTGGTTGCAGATACGGCAACTGTAATATTTGAAACAGTAACACAATTGGCTGGGGCAGGTCCTGTAATTGTAACTTCTACAACGCCTCCATTGGTCGCCCAATCAACTGTAAAGCTATTGGTTGCTGCACCCAAAACAGGTGTACCGCCTGTAACTGTCCACGCATACGTGGCACCTGCCCCAGCATCAGGCACTGAATAAACTTCTCCAGAGGTGTTTTCGCAAACAGCAATATTACCTGATATGGTTCCATCGGGGGCTGCAGTTACATTTACTGTTACAGTAGTGGCTAACTCTATAGAACAAGTGCCGCTAATAACCAATACATTAAACGTAGTGGTAGCTAATAAAACCCCCGTTGGTAAATTAATCGTGCCGCCATTGCCCACAACAGGAGTACCTATGTTTATATCTCCTGCATCATTGCGTAGCTGGTAACTCACTCCTACTTCTGATAAGGCTACATCTATCGTGGTATTATCTCCTTCACATATAGAGTCTGTGGCTGCGGTTACTGTTAAGCCTGTATTGGGGGCTGCATCTACATTTACTGTTACAGTAGTGGTTAACTCTATAGAACATGTGCCGCTAATAACCAATACATTAAACGTGGTAGTAGCTAATAAAGCACCCGTTGGTAAATTAATCGTGCCGCCTGTGCCCACAACAGGAGTGCCTATGTTTATATCTCCCGCGTCATTGCGTAATTGGTAGTTGTAACCATTCTCTGATAAGGCTACATCTATCGTGGTATTATCTCCTTCGCATATTGGGTCGGTGGCTGCAGTTACTGCTAAGCCTGTATTGGGGGCTGCATCTACATTTACTGTTACGGTAGTGGCTAACTCTATAGAACATGTGCCGTTGGTTACCAATACATTAAATGTAGTAGTAGCTAATAAAACTCCCGTTGGTAAACTAATCGTGCCGCCATTGCCCACAACAGGAGTGCCTATGTTTATATCTCCCGCATCATTGCGTAATTGGTAGTTGTAACCATTCTCTGATAAGGCTACATCTATCGTGGTATTATCTCCTTCACATATAGGGTCTGTGGCTGCGGTTACGGTTAAGCCTGTATTGGGGGCTGTATCTACATTTACTGTTACAGTAGTGGTTAACTCTATAGAACATGTGCCGCTAATAACCAATACATTAAACGTGGTAGTAGCTAATAAAGCACCCGTTGGTAAATTAATCGTGCCGCCTGTGCCCACAACAGGAGTGCCTATGTTTATATCTCCCGCGTCATTGCGTAATTGGTAGTTGTAACCATTCTCTGATAAGGCTACATCTATCGTGGTATTATCTCCTTCGCATATTGGGTCGGTGGCTGCAGTTACTGCTAAGCCTGTATTGGGGGCTGCATCTACATTTACTGTTACGGTAGTGGCTAACTCTATAGAACATGTGCCGTTGGTTACCAATACATTAAATGTAGTAGTAGCTAATAAAACTCCCGTTGGTAAACTAATCGTGCCGCCATTGCCCACAACAGGAGTGCCTATGTTTATATCTCCCGCATCATTGCGTAATTGGTAGTTGTAACCATTCTCTGATAAGGCTACATCTATCGTGGTATTATCTCCTTCACATATAGGGTCTGTGGCTGCGGTTACTGTTAAGCCTGTATTGGGGGCTGCATCTACATTTACTGTTACCAATGTAGTTAACTCTATAGAACATGTGCCGCTAATAACCAATACATTAAACGTAGTAGTAGTTAATAAAACTCCTGTGGGCAAGTTAATAGTTCCACCTGTACCTACTACAGGAGTACCTATGTTCACATCTCCTGCATCATTGCGCAGCTGGTAACTCACACCTACTTCTGATAAGGCTACATCTATGGTGGTGGAACCAGTCTCGCATACAGGGTCTGCGGCTGCAGTTACTGTTAAGCCTGTATTGGGGGCTGCATCTACATTTACTGTTACAGTAGTGGCTAACTCAACTGGTGTACAAACGCCACTAGTAGCCAATACATTAAATGTGGTAGTAGCTAATAAAGTTCCTGTGGGCAAGTTAATGGTTCCGCCTGTACCTACTACAGGAGTGCCTATGTTTATATCTCCTGCATCATTGCGTAGCTGGTAACTCACCCCTACTTCTGATAAGGCTACATCTATCGTGGTATTCCCTCCTTCGCATATAGGGTCGGTGGCTGCGGTTACTGCTAAGCCTGCGTTAGGAACGGCATCTACATTTACTGTTACAGTAGTGGTTAACTCTACTGGTGTACAAACACCACTTGTTACCAATATATTAAACGTAGTGGTAGCTAATAAAACCCCCGTTGGTAAATTAATCGTGCCGCCATTGCCCACAACAGGAGTACCTATGTTTATATTTCCTGCATCATTTCGTAATTGGTAGCTGTAACCATTCTCCGATAAGGCTACATCTATGGTGGTAGAGCCAGTCCCGCATATTGGGTTTGTAGCTGCAGTTACTGTTAAGCCTGTGTTGGGAGCTGCATCTATATTTACTGTTATGGTAGTGGTTAACTCAACGGAACAAGTGCCGTTGGTTACCAACACATTAAATGTGGTAGTAGCCGCCAAGACTCCTGTGGGTAAATTAATGGTTGCACCTGTGCCTGCTACTGGTGTTCCTATGTTTATATCTCCTGCATCATTGCGTAATTGGTAGCTGTAACCAGTCTCTGATAAGGCTACATCTATCGTGGTATTATCTCCTTCACATATAGGATTTGCAGCTGCAGTTACTGTTAAGCCTGTATTGGGGGCTGCATCTACATTTACTGTTACCAATGTAGTTAACTCTATAGAACATGTGCCGCTAATAACCAATACATTAAACGTGGTAGTAGTTAATAAAGCTCCTGTGGGCAAGTTAATAGTTCCACCTGTGCCCACAACAGGAGTGCCTATATTTATATCTCCTGCATCATTGCGTAATTGGTAGCTGTAACCATTTTCTGATAAGGCTACATCTATCGTGGTATTATCTCCTTCGCATATAGGATCTACAGCTGCAGTTACTGCTAAGCCTGTGTTGGGGGCTGCATCTACATTTACTATTACAGTAATGGTTAACTCTACTGGTGTACAAACGCCACTGGTAGTCAATACATTAAATGTGGTAGTAGCTAATAAGACCCCCGTGGGTAAATTAATCGTGCCGCCATTGCCCACAACAGGAGTACCTATGTTTATATCTCCTGCATCATTGCGTAGCTGGTAACTCACCCCTACTTCTGATAAGGCTACATCTATCGTGGTATTCCCTCCTTCACATATTGGGTCGGTGGCTGCGGTTACTGCTAAACCTGCATTAGGAACGGCATCTACATTTACTGTTACTAAAGTGGTTAACTCTACTGGTGTACAAACACCACTGGTTACCAATATATTAAACGTAGTGGTAACTAATAAAACCCCCGTGGGCAAATTAATCGTGCCGCCATTGCCCACAACAGGAGCACCTATGTTTATATCTCCCGCATCATTGCGTAATTGGTAGCTGTAACCAGTCTCTGATAAGGCTACATCTATGGTGGTGGAGCCAGTCTCGCATATTGGGTTTGTAGCTGCAGTTACTGTTAAGCCTGTATTGGGAGATGGATCTACTGTTACCGTTACCAGTGTGGTTAACTCTACTGGTGGGCATACACCACTGGTAGCCAACACATTAAATGTGGTAGTAGCCGCCAAGACTCCTGTGGGTAAATTAATGGTTGCACCTGTGCCTGCTACTGGTGTTCCTATGTTTACATCCCCTGCATTATTGCGTAACTGATAATTCACTCCTACTTCTGATAAGGCTACATCTATCGTGGTATTATCTCCCTCGCATATTGGGTCTGCAGCTGCGGTTACTGCTAATGAAGCATCCAAGGCTGGGTTTGCAAGTGTAAAAATTCCTAAATTTCGTGAACAATTTGTTCCATCATCAAAAACAGTAACTGAATAATCGCCTCCTTCTAATCCTGAAATATCTTGTGTTGCTGATATAAATCCGTTAGGGCCTGTCCATGAGTATGAATATGTTCCAGTACCCCCAACTACATCTATTTCTATACTCCCATTGGGAGTATTACAATCAGAATTATCTGTTGTTGAATTTAATGAAGCATTTAAATCTGGGGTAATATTAAAAATATCAACATTATAAACCACAGATTCATTATCATCTTGAACAATTACAGGGTAACTTTTTGCTGTCATTCCAGAAACTGTTTCTGTTACTCCGTCTGTTGGTGTTAAAAGAAAGTTTGGTGGTCCAAAAAATTGTACCGTAATAGGCCCGCTAGAATTTGTTACCGTAACATCAATAGATCCATTATTTAATCCATCGCAAGCATCTTTTTGATTGGTAAATGTTGCTGATAACTGCGAAAATGCATCTATTGAAAATGATACAATAATTATAAAAACAAGGAATACTTTGAAAAAAACTAGATTTTTTATTCTTGAAGCCAAATTAAAACTATTTAAATGATTGATATTACTCATCTGATTATAATATCATGTTCAACAGTAGAACATTTCTTATTTTGAAGAACTAATATATACTTACCTGATTTCAAACCAGTAAGCTCAGACAGTTCAACATCGAGTTTATTCTTATTTTTCGATTCTCCATATAAGTAAGCTTTCGCCTTACTCTCGGATTTAATAATGACGACATCAATTACCCCATTATCAAGTCCGGATGAGGTATGAGTTACCTCAATACTAAATTTCAAGTCATCACAAAATTCATCCTCCACCGCACTAAACGATGATAATACAATGATAATACTAAATAATACAAGCTTCATATAGTCTGATTAACTCTTATAAATGGATAAAGTATACTTAAAAGTAACCCAAAGGTAGCCCATTTTGGCATTTTATACCTTAGGTATATAAACCTAGACACACAATTGTTTTACCTAAGTAGCATTATCGCGCCTAAAGAACGTGAAAATAATTGTATTAATCAATGAATACAAAGCATAAAAACATATCAATTTAAACAACCTTTTGTACTAAATTTGTCATCTGAAAAAGGAAGGAAGTAAAATTTGCTTTTTTGAATAAAACATCTTACTTTATTTAAGGAGAACAAATAGATACAATCACATTATAATTTATACTTATGGCATTTGATATTGATATGATTAAAAGAGTGTATGCAGCCTACCCTGAGCGCATAGCCGCAGCACGTAAAATAGTGAACCATCCACTTACGCTTGCAGAAAAGATTTTATACGCACACCTGAGCGAAGGAAATGCGAGTACAGTGAATGAAAGAGGTGTTACGTATGTTGACTTTGCCCCAGATAGAATTGCCTGCCAAGATGCCACTGCACAAATGGCCTTATTGCAATTTATGCAAGCAGGAAAGACCAGAGTAGCTGTACCTACTACGGTACATTGCGATCATTTAATTTTAGCCAAAGAAGGGGCTGCCAACGATTTATCTTCCGCCAAGTCTTCTTCTGGAGAAGTTTTCGACTTTCTTGAAACGGTTTCGAATAAGTACGGCATTGGCTTTTGGAAACCCGGTGCTGGCATCATTCATCAAGTAGTATTAGAAAATTATGCCTTCCCCGGTGGAATGATGATTGGAACAGATTCGCATACGGTAAATGCAGGTGGCTTAGGAATGGTAGCCATTGGTGTTGGCGGAGCTGATGCCGTAGATGTAATGGCCAATATGCCTTGGGAGCTTAAATTTCCTAAATTAATTGGTGTTAAACTAACGGGTAAACTAAATGGATGGACGGCCCCCAAAGATGTTATTCTAAAAGTAGCTGGCATCCTTACCGCTAAAGGAGGCACAGGTGCCATTATTGAGTATTTTGGAGAAGGTGCCGAATCTTTATCTTGTACAGGTAAAGGCACCATTTGTAATATGGGTGCAGAAGTTGGTGCAACCACTTCTACTTTTGGGTATGATGATAGTATGCGTAGGTATTTGGCTTCTACCGGAAGACAGGATGTAGTTGATTTAGCAGATGAAGTAAAGGATCATTTAACAGGCGACCCTGAAGTATATGCTAACCCTAAACAATATTTTGATGAAGTAATTGAAATAAATCTTACCGAACTTACGCCCCATTTAAACGGGCCATTTACGCCTGATTTAGCTACGCCTGTGGCTGAAATGAAAGAAAAAGCAGCAGCTAACGATTGGCCAACCGATATAGAATGGGCTTTAATTGGTTCTTGCACCAACTCTTCGTACGAAGATTTAACCCGTGCAGCCTCTATTGTTGAAGATGCGGTAAGCAAAGGCATTAAGCCAAAAGCCACCTTGGGCATTAACCCAGGTTCGGAGCAAGTGCGATTTACAGCAGAAAGAGATGGCTTATTAGCTACCTTTAATAAGTTTGAATCGACCAAAATATTTACCAATGCGTGTGGCCCTTGTATTGGGCAGTGGGCACGCCCAGGAGCAGAAGATAAAAAGAAGAACTCCATTGTTCACTCCTTTAACAGGAATTTCGCCAAACGTGCGGATGGCAACCCCAATACACACGCTTTTGTAGGCTCACCAGAAATGGTAGCTGCCATTGCCATTTCGGGCAAGTTGGATTTTAACCCAGTTACCGATTCGTTGGTAAACGAAAATGGTGAAACTGTTAAATTGGCAGAACCAACGGGTATGGAACTACCCTCTCAAGGTTTTGCGGTAGATGATAATGGGTATAAAGAACCCGCCTCCGATGGAACAGGTGTTATAATCACCGTTGCCCCAGACTCGAAACGACTGCAATTATTAGCCCCGTTTGCTCCCTTCCCAGGTGGTGAGCTTACCAATATGAAGCTATTAATTAAAGCCAAAGGAAAATGCACTACCGATCATATTTCGATGGCAGGCCCTTGGTTACGCTTTAGAGGTCATTTAGATAATATTTCTGATAATATGCTTATTGGGGCTGTTAACTACTTTAACGAGCAAACCAACTCCGTTAAAAACCAATTAACTGGTGAGTATGGAGCAGTGCCCGCTACCCAACGAGCGTATAAGGCTGCTGGTATCGATACCATTGTAGTGGGCGATGAAAATTATGGCGAAGGCTCCTCAAGGGAGCACGCAGCCATGGAACCTCGTCATTTAGGAGTACGCATTGTACTGGTAAAATCGTTTGCACGAATACACGAAACAAACCTTAAAAAGCAAGGAATGCTGGGTTTAACGTTCGATAATAAAGATGATTATACTAAGTTTCAGGAAGATGATACCATTGAGACCATCAACCTCAATAACTTTGCTCCTGGCAAACAGATACTGCTTAAATTATCGCATAAAGATGGCACAAGCGATGTAGTGGTGTGTAACCACACCTATAATCAATCTCAGATTGAGTGGTTTGAAGCAGGTTCTGCGCTAAATTTAATTAAACAACAAAATTAAAAAAACTGTTATTGGTTATTTAGGTATTGAGTTAACTCAGAAACCGATACCCAATAACCCATTAACTTAATAACAATTAACTAATAAAAACATGGCAACTATTACATTAAAAGGAAACGAAATTAACACGGCTGGTTCATTGCCTGAAGTTGGGCACGAAGCTCCGCTTTTCACACTTACTAAAACTGATTTATCTAATGCTAGTCTTTCGGATTTTAAAGGAAAGAAAGTCATCCTTAATATTTTCCCTTCGTTAGATACAGGCATTTGTGCTGCTTCGGTTCGTAAATTTAACCAAGAAGCAAGTAATAGAGATGTTACTGTTTTGTGTATCTCTAAAGATTTGCCATTTGCGCATAATCGTTTTTGTGTGGCCGAAGGAATTGAAAATGTAGTTAGTCTTTCGGATTTTAAAAATGCTGACTTTGCCAATGCATACCATACCAATATTGTTGATGGGCCAATGGAAGGGTTGCACTCAAGAGCTGTTGTGGTAATTGATGAAGAAGGCAAAGTTACTTATGCTGAGCAGGTGCCAGAAATTGTGCAAGAGCCAGATTATGAGAAGGCGTTAGCTGCTTTGTAAGAGGGACGACATAATTACCATCGTCATTCCTGCGCAGGCAGGAATCCGTAAATACTGGGAAGCTGCAATGAGAATGAAAATATTAAAGATTAGTCATTACGGTCTTTTTGCAATATCTTGTAGGGCAGGTTTCTGCCTCCGCAGGAATGACGTACCACGAGTATTTATGGTTTGGTAGAGGTGTCCTTAATAGATTACTTCACACCTCCACCCTTCCGCTTAAATAGTAGAAGATAGGATGGAGTTCGCAATGACGTTTTAATTTAAACATATGAAAATAATAACCCGCTACGTAGAAGACGAACTTTACATTGCCGAAAATGAAAATGGCAATACCATCCATATTGATATGCGCAATGCAGAGGATAAAAAAAGCCTTGCCCCTGTTGAAATGATGTTGGCTTCCATTGCTGGTTGTGCGGCTGTTGACATTGTTTCTATGCTCAAGAAAAAGCGCAAAAAAATCATCGATTTAAAAATTGAAACCACGGGTGTACGAAGAGATGAGTACCCGAGAGGACTAACGCATATTACATCTAAATACACCTTAACTTCACCAGATACAACTCTTGAAACGTTTGAAAAAGTAGCAGCTCTTGCAACTGATAAATATTGCTCGGCAGCGGCTTCGGTTAAAGCCGAAATAAAAATTGAGTGTGAAGTATTTGAATCAAACTAGCTCTTATGTTGAGATTAGTTTAAAAGCTTCATTAAATGAGGTCGTGGAGTCTTATTTCGAAAGATTCCACGGCTCTCCCACCCTAAAAGCTTTTGCTAGAGCCTCTGAATGACGGTTTTTTTTAATACCCACCATAATGTTTACGCAAAAACCATTCGGAAGTAGCCAATACTAATAATAGCACTAATACCCATTTAAAATTCAGGATGGATGCTGCTTTTTGAGTGGTATGAATAGTAGATATTGGGTTGAGGTTCTCAATACTTTTAGTATAATCATTAATGCTCGAAAAGGGATAAAAAGCCCCATTCGATTTAGTCGCCATCTTTTGGAGTAAGTCAAAATCAGCTCTTGCATTAAGAAGCTCTACATTGAGGTGCTTAATAATAAATTGCCCTTTGGTCGTAAAATTTTTGCCCTCCAACTTTGTGTGTGCTTTATAGCTATACACGCCCTCAGCCAAATTACGAACCTTGTACACCGAATTAGCACTTAAAGGAACATACGAAAAGCCTTGTTTGATTCCATTCTCCCCTGTAATTTCTAACGTTACTTTACTTCCTGTAATTTGCTCGTAGAGGGCATTATATTCTTGGGTATCAAATAGCACATCCTCCCCTTGCTCAAAAGTTGATTTTTGAGGTGCTACATAAAATCGTTTCTTGCGCTGGTCGGCACTTAAATACTGCACGGTTTTAGAAATTAATTCATCATAGTATTGGTGCGATTGTGTGAGTCGATATTCATCTAATTTCCATTTCCAACTATTTGTACCCAATAAAATACCCAAATTAGTTTCTTTATGTTTTGCAAAAACCATCAAAGGTTGTTCGGTAGCTACACTCCCAATTTGCTGGCGCAATAATACCTGGGCGAGCGGATTATTAATATCCAAACCAAATGGTACCGAAATAGGTGGCAGGTCGGATACCCAGAGCAAAAACCCATCGCTTACATTAAAATTAGTAAAGTTAGTATTTAGCAAAGGTTTTACTAAGTCGGCCTTAGCCGAACGGCTGGCAGAAGTTGAAAAAGCCAATTCATTTTGCAAGTAGGCGTAATCATTACTTCCGCCAATAATCATCCATTTAGCATTATTACTTTTAGTAAAACGTTCTTTTTCATGGGCATTTGTATTAGTTGCTGGGTATTGATGAGCAATAATCAAATCGTAGTCTAGCTTTTGGGGAAGATTATAGGCTAATTCAACCTTATAATACTCGTTTTTTTCGATGGTGGTCTTTATGGCTTTTATATCAGGGTGAGGTGAAGCCGCTATAAGGAGTATTTTCTTTTGGGCATCTATCACATCAACATAAATGGTGCGTGTATTATTTAAGATAGTTAATTCACCCTCCACAGGTACTAACTCAATTCGTATTGATTGCTTTCCTGCTCCGGTGATAGGAATCGAAACGATTGTTTTAACCAATATTTCATTGGGGTTAAACGCAATATCTTTTGTTACCATCGGTTTGCCTTTACTCCTAATTTTTAATTGCGTTGCCACTTGTTTAAACCCCGTATTTAACGAATGAATTTCTAGCATTAGGCTATTGCCTTCATACACGGTTGAGTTATGAACGACTTTGGAAATAGCCAAGTCGGTTATGTAAGAAGTATCCCCAAGCCCAATGGTATAAATCGGGAAATTAGTACTTACTGCCAATGGCGAATAGCCTTTATTAAAGATACCATCAGAGAATAATACCATTCCTGCCATATTATAATTGGCATAGTTTTTTTTGATGTCATTTAACTGACTGGCCAAGTCGGTTGTAGTGTAATCAAATTTTAAGGAGTCTATTAGTTCTATATTTTCAGTCTCTAAGCCCACCATTGCCACCTCATACCCTTGTGTTTGTAATTTGGAGGATACTTTTTTTAGTTCATTTTTCAGATTCTTTTCTTGCGCTCCAAACTTATTAGAGGTAATGGAAGTAGAATTATCGATGGCTACTATAAAAAGTGGTTTTTGATAATAATTAGTTACCGAATTCAGAAAAGGCTCTAATACTAAAAAACAAAGCAAAGAAATAAGTACCCATCGCAAACCCGCTAAACCATAGTTTAATGTTAAAGACCAAGGCGCAGATTTTGAATACTGCACCCACGCATAAAGCCCTCCAACTAATATGCAGAGCAATATCCACCAAAAAGAATACGTGAGCGAGAGGCTGGTCATTATTTTAAAGGTACAAAGTATTTAAACGCAAAGGTTGCTAAGATCTTAATTCCTTTTTAAAACGCAAAGAACGCAATAATTTTACTTGCGACCTTTGCGTTCTTAGCGGTAACAATTTAAAATGTAAGCACAATTTTACCCATTGTTCCGCCTTGCTTCATCTCATCCAACGCCTCCAGAACTTGGCCAAAAGGACGTACGCTGCCAACAATAGGAATAATATGAAACGACTTAATAAATTCAACCATTCGTTCAAATTCCTTATCGCTGCCCATGGTGGTGCCTATAACTGAAAGTTGCCTCCAAAACATGGTGTATAAATCGATGGTGGCGGGCAAGCCGTTAGTAGCACCATAAAACACCAACCGTCCTTTGGGGTTTAAGAGTTTAATAAGCTGCCCAAACTGATTCCCTCCTGCACTGTCGATTATTACATCAAAGCCTCCGTGCCTTCGTTTTACATTTTTATACCACTCTTTTTCGGTGTAATTAAAGCCGTCTCTTGCACCTTTTTCTTTGGCCAGTTTTATATTACCTACATTGCTTGAAGTTACATAAACCTCCGCCCCTACCGTAATTGAAAATAGAGCGGCCATTTGCGCCACGCCTCCACCAAAGCCCGAAATAAGCACCTTAGCTCCTTTTTGCACCCCACCTTTGGTAAAGCAAGCACGATAAGCAGTTAATGCAGATAATGGAATTGCTGCTGCTTCGGAATCAGTTAAATGGGTTGGCTTTTCTACCAAGCGATCTAGTTTAGTGATAATATATTCTGCCAATGTGCCATCGGTTGGTAAGCCAAGTACTTGGTAATTATCTTGCTGGGTATCCTCATCATCTCCCCAATTAATATTAGGATTAATAAGCACTTTTTTACCAATCCAAGACGATTCAATTTGGCCACCCACTTCTACCACTTCGCCCATTCCATCGGAGCCAATAGTAACACCGGGCACAATACTTGGGTATTTACCTTCTCTAATCCATTGATCGCGCCTGTTTAAACTAGCTGCAAGTACCTTAATAAGAGCTTCTCCTTGTTTGGGGGTAGGCTTGTCTTTATTTTGAATTTTAAAAGATAAATCGGATTGAATAACAAGTGCTTTCATTTTTTATTTACATATTATTTTACCATTAACACCGCACTAAAATTAGTAGGGGCTTAACCTGTATAATTCATGAATATTCGTGATGAGCATTTCAAGTCCCTGAGTGATAGTTAATTGGAATGCGTAATAGGTTATTCATGAATTATACAGGTTAAAAATACAAAAGTTTTGATAACCCACATAGGCAAATACTTCCAGTAACTTCAGTAAGTATTTAGTGTTTAACAGGTGAAACCTTATTGAGTTTATAGGTTGTTTAGGCTGCGTAATCTGGTATTCTTTTAATATTCTTAAGTTCTTTACCCTTCAACTCAAATCCTTCTTCAAGGTCGTAGTCGTCTTGTATTCCAAGCCAAAACTTTGCCGAATTTCCAAAATAGCGACTTAGTCTAAGAGCCGTGTCTGCTGTAATCCTCCTTCTTCCTTTTAAGATTTCACTTATTCTAGTTTGAGGGATAAAAGTATCTTTAGCCAACCGGTATGCTGAAATACTCAATGGGCTAAGAAACTCTTCTTGTAAAATTTCCCCAGGATGTATGTTACTTAAATTTTCCATTGTTCTTATTTAGTGATAGTCTATAATTTGCACTTCAAAGGCATTCCCATTTTGCCATTTAAACATTATCCTCCATTGGTTGTTAATTCTGATGCTGTTATATTCTCGAAGTTTCCCATTTAATTTTTCAAGTCGATTTGAAGGAGGAGTTTTCAAATCCTGAATGTCTTGAGAATTGTTCAGCATTCTTAACTTTCTCCTTCCAATTCGTTGAATTTCTTGCGGAAGTTTCTTTGACCTAACTCCATTCCATATTTTCTCGGTTTCCTTGTTTCCAAAACTTTTAATCATAGAGACGACATACGTTACTAACGTTAAAGATAACTAAAAAGTTACACATATCAAAAGGAGTCTGTTTTTCTCTATCGCATGCAGCCTAACAAATAACTCTTACCCATTAACAACGTTAAAAAGGAGCTGGGCTATTATCTTCTGGAGTATCAAGACTATCATCTTCTGTATTAAGACCACTTTGAAGTGTTACCGTATTGGTAAAACCTGCCCCTGCATCGGGCGGAAATGAGCCTGCATTAAAGCCTGCATCATCACTAAAATCCATATCTGCAAACTTGGTAAATTTACCAATAAATTTAAGCTTCACATTCTCCAACGATCCGTTTCTGTGTTTGGCAATAATTACCTCTCCCATTCCTGTGGTAGGCATTCCTTCTGCATCTTCGCTGAGACCGTAATATTCGGGGCGGTATAAAAACATAACAATATCAGCATCCTGCTCAATAGAACCTGATTCACGTAAATCAGACAGCTGTGGTCTTTTATCCCCTCCCCTTGTTTCCACAGCACGGCTTAGCTGCGAAAGCGCAATTACAGGCACTGAAAGCTCTTTGGCAATCCCTTTGAGCGCACGAGAAATCATACCAATTTCTTGCTCACGGTTGCCTCCACCACCACGTGCATCTGCACTCATAAGTTGCAAATAATCAACAATAATTAATTCAATATTGTTTTGGGCTTTCAGCCGCCTACACTTGGCTCTTAACTCAAGAATGGTTAGTGCCGGGGTATCATCTATAAATATAGGAGCGTTGCTTAATTTTTCGGTTTTATGTAAAAGTTGTTGCCATTCATAATCAGCCAAAGTACCCTTTTTAATTTTTTCACTCTCCAGCTCCGACTCCGCACTAATTAAACGATTTACTAATTGCACCGAAGACATCTCCAAAGAGAAAATAGCTACCGGTTTTCCAAAATCAACGGCAGCATTACGCATAGCCGAAACCACAAACGCAGTTTTACCCATACCGGGGCGGGCCGCTATAATTACTAAATCAGATTTTTGCCAACCCGAGGTTACTCGATCTAAAGCAGAGAAGCCCGAAGGCACGCCCGTAAGTCCATCTTTGTGATTTTGCCGGGCTTCTAATTCGGTTAAAGCTTCAGACATAATGGATTTCATATCGGCATAATTCTTTCGAATATTCTGCTCCGAAATTTCGAATAACGCGCCCTCTGTCTGATCCAACAAATCAAATACATCCGTTGTTTCTTCAAATGCTTTGGTTTGTATTTCGCCCGAAACCCTAATGAGCTCACGCTTAATGGCCATTTCGATAATGATACGACAATGGTACTCCACATTGGCTGCGGAGTTTACTTTAGTGGTAAGGGCAGTAACTGCATAAGCACCGCCAGCCGTCTCTAAAGTGCCATCTTTACGCAATTGAGCCGTAACCGTTAATAAATCTACGGGTTGCGAATCGTTGAATAGAAAAAGGATGGCTTCATAAATAACCCGATGCCCATCTTTGTAAAAGGCTTCGGGCTTTAAGATATCTGCAATGGCCGAAAGTGCATCTTTTTCGAGCATTAATGCGCCTAAAACGGCCTCTTCCAACTCTAGTGCTTGTGGTGGAACCTTGCCTAAGCTTTCTCCAATTTGCGATTGTAATTTATCAGACTTATAGCCAAGGCGAAGGGGCGCACTACTTTTATCCATTCAAGTTATCAGGTTAGGTTACTTTATAAAATCAACGACCAAAAGTAAGATTTTCGTCTGCCCTGTAATAGGTATTTTATATTTACTTATTCACAAAATTGTTATTCTTATCCACAACTTTTTAACAATGATTGACAGTCAGTAAATTAGAAATGTTTCTAACCTGCATTATTCATGAATAATCTATTATGCATCCCACCTGACTAAGTAATTGGGACAAAATAACATTTACGATTCTGGTTTGATTGTATAGTTCCATTCGCCATGGAATTTATGTTTTTTTAGGTTTAATTTCTTCATTTCATCATCGGATACTTTAATACCTTTTT
>JALSJD010000072.1 GCA_026989535.1 Cyclobacteriaceae bacterium | reverse complement strand
TGTTTGTTAAATCGAGGTTCATGGCTTCATAGGCAGTTAATACTCCATTATTGCCTCCATCAGCTGCATTCAGATTTCCAACATTTGCCAGTAATAAACCTGAACGAAGCAAAACGTTTTCATTTATATTATTAAGAGGCACACTAAACACCGAGCTATTATTTGCGTTTACATCTTGTACAAAAAAACCATGGGTTGCGATATGCAATAATTTAGGACTCTTAGCTTCCTTTATTTTTTCCTCCGTAGCCTCTGCATTTTGATACACTTTGTTTTTAAATCCATTGGATTTTAGAATAGATGATACGGCCAAAATCTCCTTGCCTGTACCTGGCAGTGGGTCAATTTTAGAAGACCCATACGCTGGATTGCCCACCAGTAATGCCGTTTTACCAGTATTTGATGAAGCAGGTTTTTTATCCGTTAATGAGCGTAAACTACTCACATTTAGTATGGCTAGTCCATCAAGCACAAAACTGCCATTCGGATTTTTCAATGAACTTATACTTATTTGATTGTACACGCCATCTGACGATAAATAGATAGAGTTTACACCCATCAGTTTGCTGGCAATAGGTTGCCAAAACTGGTTATAACTATAGGTATCGGTTCGTTTTAATTTGATGGTATTTTTATAATACTTAAAGTATCGTTCTTCTAATTGGTCTCCATTAGCCAATACTACCATTTTAATTTGCGAAGGGGTAATAACAAATGCCATGTACTTTGGTACATTACTATTTAACGAATACCCTACTCGTATAATTTCAACAGCTGCTTCGGTGCTTTTTAATTTGTTTTGCACCTCTGCCAGCACAGGTGCTTTGGTGCTGTAAGCTTCGCTAAAAATTCCCGATTTTTGAGAAAGGTTCTTTTCAAGTTGGTTGGTTACACTCGCAATGGAGTCGGTGTTTACTTTTTGCACAGCCAAATCCTCTTTGCTCATAGAGTAGTAAAGTGCCAATTGACGTTTATTATCCAACCAAGCATTATACGTTTTTATCAAATTCTCATCTCCACTATTCAAAATAGAATACTTTACTTTGGTAGTACTCGAAAGTAGCATTGCTTTGGTTGCCAATCGGTAATTCATGGCAGATTCTACCACTTTAGGGTTGGTCTTTCCCACTTCCGTTGTAAACGCAAAATACTTTTCAAACCTTGGCCTGAGGGTTTTCCAATAAGCGGCCTTTTCAACATCGCTCATGGGGGCAAAATATTCTCCTACAAATTTTAAAGATTGATTTATCGATTTTTTAAAAAACTCATCTGCCTTCTCAACATTGCCTTGTTGCCAATTAACCAAAGCCAATTCGGTAATTACTTCTACATAATGCGGGTGATTTTTGCCATAGGTATCTCCTAAAATTTGTTCAGCTTTATTTAAATTGCTTGCTGCCTCTGCAAATTTTTCTTGGTTTCGGTATAATACCCCAAGCCTTGCTTTGGTTAGCCCATAGCCTGAAAAGCGAGTGCCAAACTTTTTTTCATATACCGCCAAAGCCTCTTTCAACAAAGGTTCAGCCTCTGCATATTTATTCATTTCCATATAAAGCGATGCCTTTATTTCCAACAGATGGGCGTAATCAGGGTTCGACTTTTTACTTTTAAGTGGATTACGCGATACTGCATTTATGGCTGATTGAAATATCTCTTCGGCTTGATTATATTTTTTTTGCTGTTGGTAAAGCAGTCCCAAGTTTGTTTGAAATCGTGCATATTTTACCGATTTGGTACTCATGTTTTCAGCCGCCACATCAAGGCATTCTATAATATCCTTTTCAGCTTCTTTATATCTTCCTAAATTTTGAAAAAGAACGCCTCTATTATTTAAAGTAATGGCATAAGGCATAGACTCCTTTCCAGAAATTTTTGCGTTAAGTTTCAGGGTTTCATTTAGCTGTGCTTCGGCTTTATTAAAATCACCCATATTTTTATAAAGCACTGCCAAATTATTTAACGAAGCCGCATAATCAACGCTGTTTTCGCCTCGTAGTTCTTTGCGTGTTTCAAGGCCTTTTAAGGTAAATTCCATAGCTAAATCGTAGCGCCCCATACCGTTATAGAGCATACCCATATCGGCAATCACACGTGGATACATCAAATTGGTTTGGCTTCCTTCAAGCTCTAAAATGCCCAAGGCGATTAAAAAAGAAGCTTGTGCAAGCTCAAATGCATTAGTTGCATAGTACATTTCGCCCATATCAATTTGCTCTCTCGCTTCCTCTAACGAGGATTTGCTTTTTTTACTATCCATATAAATACTGGCTAGGTTTGTTACATCATCGAGCTTTTCTTTGTCTTCGTATTGTGCTGATTGGTCGCTAAATGACACGGAGTAATTAAAGCTGGTTGTATCAAATTTTTCTCGTGTTTTTCGCAAATGATCCGACATCATTTCAGTACCTTTTTTAAGACCAACAGAAGTGGCTTTATCTAATAATTTACCAAACTGAGCATACGAGAAAAAAGGAGTAATAAGTAATAAGGTTAATAAGGTGCGCATGATGGTTTAGTTTATAACCAAAAATACCAAATTATTGGTAAAATAAGAAGTATGAGTTGGATTATTGAATGCAAAAAAAACAAACAGGAAGTAAAAATCGGTTATTGCTTTTGACTAGCCAATAAATAAAGTACGGCCATTCGGGTGGCTACTCCATTCTCTACTTGGTCAAGAATAATGGCATGGTTAGAATCCGCCACATCGCTGCTTAGCTCTACCCCTCTATTGATGGGGCCAGGGTGCATAATGGTAATCTCTTTATCAAGCTTTTGCAGCATTGCCAAGTTAATGCCATAATAAAGAGAATACTCTCTTAACGAAGGAAAATATTTAATTTGCTGGCGTTCTAACTGAATGCGTAACACATTAGCTACATCGCACCATTGCAGCGCTTTAAATACATCGAGTTCTACTTTTACCCCTAACGACTGTATATAACGAGGCAATAAGGTATTGGGGCCACAAACCATTACTTCTGCCCCTAGCTTTTTTAGCGCAAAAATATTAGAAATGGCAACCCTAGAATGTAAAATATCACCAATGATAGCTACTTTAAGGCCGGCAACATTGCCATATTTTTGGTAAATGGAATAGGTATCTAATAAAGCTTGTGTAGGGTGCTCGTGTGTGCCATCGCCTGCATTAATAATATTGGCATTGATGTGGCGAGAGAGAAAGTGTGGAGCTCCAGGGCTTGCGTGCCGCATTACCACCATATCTACTTTCATTGCTAAAATATTATTAACAGTATCAAGTAAAGTTTCCCCTTTTTTAACCGAACTAGAAGAAGCTGAAAAGTTTATTACATCTGCCGAAAGGCGTTTTTCAGCTAGTTCAAATGAAAGTCTGGTACGTGTAGAGTTCTCGAAAAATACATTGGCAATGGTAATATCGCGTAAAGAGGGCACCTTTTTGATGGGGCGGTTAATAACTTCTTTAAATGTATCAGCGGTGTCAAAAATAAGCTGGATATCCTTTTCGGTTATATCTTTAATGCCCAATAGGTGCTTTTGACTAAGCTGCGTCATTTTCTTCGTTTATTAACCAAACTTTATTTTGTTTGTCAGGTTCAAGCTGAACCAATACTTTTTGATGCGCCAGTGTATTAACCTCTTTGCCTACATAATTGGGTGCCAACGGCACATCACGCGAATACTTTCGATCAATTAGCACTAATAACTCTACCTTTTGAGGTCTGCCGAAAGCCAAAAGGGCATCCATAGCCGAGCGTACAGAACGTCCTGTAAAAAGCACATCGTCTATTAAAATTACTTGTTTATCTTCCACCACAAAATCCATTTTGGTTTCATGAGCTTTGGGCGGCACATCAAGTCGTCTAAAGTCATCTCTATGAAAAGTTGAATCTAAATAACCATATGTGATATTCACACCTGTTAAGTTTTTTAATTGTGCTAAAATAAGGTGGAGTAAAAAAGCCCCTCGTGGCTGCAAGCCCACTAACACTGTGTTTTCAAAAGAGCTATGATTTTCTATTAATTGATGACAAAGGCGATTGATTGTGATTGAAAGCAGGTCGGGGTTGAGTATTAATCGCTTTTGCATAGTGTATTAATTGCAAAGATAGAAAAGAATTTTGGTAGTGAAAAAAGTGTGAAATAAAAAAGAAGCATTTCTTCATGAAAATGGTTCTAAAATTGTGCAGATTAGCTGCGCTGATCCGTTTGGGTGAACCAACAAAAAAGCCTCCGCTAGCTAGCGGAGGCTTTTACTGAGGCGTTGAGCGGATTCGAACCGCTGTAGAAGGTTTTGCAGACCTCTGCCTAGCCACTCGGCCACAACGCCATTACTTTTATCCCGATAGCTATCGGGACAAAAGTAAAATATAATTCAGTTTAATAAGCAATGCTGCCTCGATAAAATCGAAGCAGCATTAAATTATTCTTTGCTTTCACCTTCAGCATCGTCTGCTTTAGGTGCTTCTTTCTTCGCTTTGGCCTTAGGAGCTTTCTTTGCTTTCGCTTTAGGAGTTGCCTCTTCTTTAGGCGCTTCTTCCACTTTCGCAGCTTCTTCAGCTTTGGGTGCTTCTTCTACTTTCGCAGCTTCTGCTTTAGGTGCTTCTTCTACTTTCGCAGCTTCAGCTTTAGGCGCTTCTTCTACTTTCTTTTTCTGTGTATCGTCCGAAGCTTTGGCAGGGGCACTCGCAGGTGCTTTTTTAGCTACTGGTTTTGCAGCAGGCTTATCCATTTGCTCTTTTAAAGCAGAAAGTGCTGATAAATCGCCTAAACTAGAGGTTGCTTCCTGATTGCTAGAACTTGCAGCTTTTTTCTTGCCAGCTGCTTTTTTCTTAGGTGCAACAGGTTTTTCATCTTCTTTGTAAGTAGCAGTATGCGATAATAAAATTCGTTTTTCGCCTTTAGAAAACTCGATTACTTTAAAGTCTAATGTTTCACCAACACTTGGTTTAGAACCATCCTCTTTGGTTAAGTTTCTAGCATTTACAAATCCTTCGATACCGTAAGGTAATTCAAGTACCGCCCCTTTATCCGTTTTGTTATTGATAGTACATTTATGGGTAGTACCAATTTCAAATACAGTTTCAAACGTATCCCAAGGATTTTCTTCTAATTGCTTATGGCCAAGCGCTAGTTTTCTGTTTTCGACATCTAACTCAAGTACTTGCACCTCTAGCTCACCACCAACAGCGATAAATTCTGAAGGATGCTTAATTTTCTTAGTCCAAGAAAGATCAGAAACGTGCACCAATCCGTCAATACCTTCTTCAAGCTCGATAAATAAACCGAAGTTGGTTAGGTTACGAACAATTCCTGTGTGGTTAGTGCCAACACCATATTTAGAAACCACATCAGTTTTTAACCAAGGATCTTCCGTTAATTGTTTGATACCCAGTGACATTTTGCGATCATCTCGATCTAATGTAAGCACAACTGCCTCCATTTCGTCTCCTACTTTCATAAAGTCGGTAGGGTTGCGTAAATGCTGCGACCAGCTCATTTCTGAAACGTGAATTAATCCTTCAACACCAGGCTGAATTTCTAAGAATGCACCGTAATCAGCTACATTTACTATATTGCCTTTTACTTTAGTTCCTACTTCTAATCCTTCTGCTAGTGCATCCCAAGGATGAGCTGTAAGCTGCTTCATACCTAATGAGATACGTTTTTTGTCCTCATCAAATTCAAGAACAACCACTTTAACAGTTTCGTCTAATTTAAGTACTTCTTCTGGATGGCTAATTCTACCCCAGGAAATATCAGTAATATGAAGTAAACCATCCACACCACCTAAATCGATAAACACGCCAAAATTGGTCATGTTTTTAATAACTCCTTCTAATACTTGTCCTTTTTCAAGGTTATTCAATATTTCAGCACGCTGTTTTTCAAGGTCTTTCTCGATTAAAATTTTGTGTGAAACAACTACATTATCATTGGTATAATTAATTTTTACAACCTTAACTTCCATTGACTTACCTACAAAAATATCGAAGTCACGGATAGGTTTAACATCTATTTGAGATCCTGGTAAAAACGCTTCAACGCCAAATATATCTACAATAAGACCACCTTTGGTTCTACGCTTAACAAAACCTTCTATTACAGTATCGTCATCATGCGAAGATTGAATGTTTTCCCAAGCTTTAACAATTTTTGCTTTTCTACGAGAAAGAACCAGTTGTCCTTTAACATCTTCTTGCTCATCTACATAAACTTCCACAATATCTCCGATTTTTAAATCAGGCGTATCTCTAAATTCAGAAGCGGATACTAAACCGTCTGATTTAAAGCCAATGTTAAGGATAACATCTCTGTTGCTCACACTTACCACTGTAGCTTGAACAACCTCACGTTCAGTTACGGTGCCTAGTGTTTCCTCGTACATTTTAGCTAGGTCTTCTTTTTCCTTGGCACTGTATCCATCACCAAAACCTTTGGTAGAAACCGAATCCCAGTCGAATTCTTCCACTATAATTTCTTCTTTCTTAGGTGCGGATTTTGGAGATTCTTTAGCCTTAGGAGCCTGCCCGACCTCGTCATTCTGGCGGACCTCTTCTTTAGGCTCTTCCGCAGCTACTTCTTCTTTGGCCTCTTCCGCAACTACTTCTTTTTTAAGCTCTTCCTTTTCAGCTTTAGCAGTTGTTTTTTTAGCAACCGTTTTTTTAGGAGCAGATTCTTCTGCTTCTTTTACTGGCTTTGCTTCTTTGGTAGCCTCAGCTTTTGCTGCTACCTCTTCTTTTTTTGCAGGCTCAGGTTTCGCTTCTTCTGCTTTTTTTTGAGTTTCACTCATAATGTAAACTGCTTGTATTCAATCGATTAACCCAACAAGCAACTGGGTCGTTTTTAATTTAACATCTCCCCTTAGGAGCCATCCTTTTTGAATGGAGTGCAAAGATAGGAAAAGAAGTTGAAAATTGGGAGTTTAGAGTTTAGAGTTGTACCACACTTTAAAACTTCAATTTTGGATTGGCCTTGTGCCGGTCTTTATCTCGGCTCGTCTTTTTTTTCATGTTTTTTTTGAAGGCCTCTGTAAGGTTAACCCCCGTTTGATTAGCCAAGCAAATAAGTACCCAAAGAATATCAGCCATTTCATCTGGCAAGCTATGCCCTTTATCAGATTCTTTAAAAGATTGCTCGCCATAGGTTCGCGACATTATTCGTGCAAGCTCGCCCACTTCTTCAGTAAGAATCGCCATGTTGGTGAGCTCATTAAAATAACGAACTCCTGTGGTTTTAATCCACTCATCCACTTGATCTTGTGCTTCTTCTATGGTCATATTCTATTTTTTGAATCAATAATTATGGTTACTGGCCCATCGTTTATAAGTGATACTTTCATATCTGCTCCAAACTTACCTGTTGCAATGGGCGTATTTATTACCCCTGCTAAAGTGGCAATAAATTGCTCGTATAACGGGATGGCCACATCTGGCTTAGCCGCTTTAATATACGAAGGTCGATTTCCTTTTTTTGTACTTGCCTGCAATGTAAACTGGCTAATGGCTAAAATTTCTCCTTCCACTTGGTTTACATTCAAATTCATTACCCCAGCCTCATCATCAAAAATTCGAAGGTTGGCTAATTTATTGGTGAGCCATTCAATGTCTTCTGTAGTATCTTCTTGTTCAATACCCACCAAAATCATCATCCCACCATTAATGCGTCCTTCTACCTTATCCTCAATACTTACGCTGGCGTTTAGTACTCTCTGAATTACTATTTTCATTTTTTAGAAGCGTCCCAAATTTCAAATTGCTCAATATCTTGATGAAACGCATTTGAAACAAGCATAATTACGGTAAAATCATCTATAAAACCTGTAAAAGGAATAAAATCAGGAATGAGGTCAATCGGCATTAAAAAATAAATGATACCTGCTACAATCGCCACCATCGATTTCCAAGGGGTATCCTTATATTCTCCTTTAATAAATGCCTGAATCATGCGTAAAAACACCCGAAGGGTATGGCCAAGTTTGCTGAGTTTCGAGTTTTCTAAATTAACCTCGCTCAACCTTGTTTTTGATGCATTTAATACTTCTTCGAGTTTTTGCTTGTCTCCAAGAATACTAGATGCTCTGGACTTAGCCCGTTCAAAAAATTTATTTTCTTGTATTTTTAATTGTGCCATAGAGTAAATATAATAGATATTGGCTACGCCACGCTAAATTGCATAGGACTTAAAAGTACAAATTTTTTGTGGGCTACGTAGGCAAATGTTTAATTGGGGTGCAAATCACAGTAACACGTAGTCAAATTAATCTCGCTAATTATTGGGATGACGGAATTAACTATAAGAATTGAAATAAGTACTTATGAGATGAAACCCTATTGAGTTTAGGAAGCCTCTATAGGATTTTTATCGCCTTTTTTCTTTCAGCTCTCTGTTCATTTTTACTTTTAGTCCAATATAAAAATTAATTCCTTGGTTTGGTATTCCCAGCGTTTTAAACCGTGAAAGGTGGTCAATATATTTGGTGTTTAACAGGTTTCTAATTCCTGTAGTAATTTCTATTGGATTGTTTTTTGTTGCAATTTCGATATTTAGTCCAATATTTATTATGCTATAATCATTTGTTGCCGTTTCAAAAAGTCCTGTTCTTTCTTGTCTGAATTTGTAAACATGTTGTAAAAACACATTTTTTAACTGTACTTTTTCTTTGTGGGCAAATTCGGCTTTTATTGTAGAATTAATTCTTGTTTGAGGAATTAAAGGAAGCGCATTTCCACTTTTATCTTCTGCAATAACAGTTGATAGATTGCTCTCTAAATGCAACCAATGAATTTTATGTGGATGATAATGAAACCCCAACTCTCCACCATATAAAAAGGCATTCGTTTGTAAATATTCAAAAACAGGACTATTGTCAATAAATATATCTGTTGGCGACAGTAAAATATAATTTCGAATAGCATTATAAAAAGGGTTAATCGAAAAACTGAAATGTTCATTGTGATAATCAAATGAAAAATCTATTTGCGTAGCATTTTCGTTTGTAAGGCCAGCATCTCCTTTTATATAGCGGTTAGTTCCGTGATGCACACCATCTGAGAGCAATTCGGTTGTATTAGGTGCTCGAAAACCGCTTGAAATATTGGCTCTTAATTTTGTCCTTTTTATTTTATAAACCGCACCACTCGAAAACGTAAGCCCGTTGTATGAATTTTTAAGTACTGGAAATACACCTTCATCTGTTATCATTTCTTTAGTGTCAATATTTCGATAGTCTGCTCTTACTCCACCTTGTAATTGAAGTTTATTAAACTTTACATTACCGATAACAAATGCGCCAAAATCTATTGTTGTTGCCTCTGGAATTAAAACTTCTTCCCCATTATTTTTATTGTTTTGCACCATTCCTTGCGAACCTACTATAAAATCAAATTGGTTATTATAAGTTGGAGAATACCATTTTAGGTTATAGGTAAATGTGTTCAATTTTAAGCCTAATGCTTGATTATTCTTGTCATCTTCAAATTCTTTTCGGTAGTTATTGGTATATCCTAAAGTCAAATTTAGTTTTGAATTACCTGTAAATATTATGTTTTCAAAACTTAAATTATGATTGTCTATTTTCTGAAATGGCAGCACAAATTTTCTTTGGGTTGAATTGGTAAAAGTGGCATCTTCTACTATTCCGTAATTATTCTGAAGAAAACTGTATCGAATATTTGAAATCCAACTTTTTGTATTGAAACCAAACGAACTTTTAATGTTTTTTTCGTCAAAACGAGTATTAAATATTCGGTCAAAATTTGGCACTTGGTAGTCTGCTTGTGAAGAATACGCACCAAAAAGATTAAATTTCAATTTCCCTTTATGAATTTTAAAGCCCATATTATTTATAGACCCTAAAGTATTTGAAAGAAATTTTGTCTGTGCAAATCCTTCAACTGTATTCTGACTTGCATAGCGTTCGTCAATAAAATAAAGCACACCCCCTAAAGCATCAGAACCATACAGTAAAGATGCAGGCCCCTTTATTACTTCTACACTTTCAATTCCTACCTCTCCAACTCCCAACCCATGTTCATCTCCCCATTGCTGATTTTCAATTCTAATTCCTTGGGCATAAGTTACAATTCTGTTTCCTGACAAACCTCTAATTACAGGTTTTCCAATTCCTGCCCCTGTTGTTGTTTGTTCTACTCCCGGAATAGCACTAATGGCTTCCGCCAATGTTAAAGGTGACGTCTGTTGTAATTCTGTGATTTTTTTATGTTCAACATTTACAATATTTTCTCCTTGCAACCTGCCTGCTGGTGCAGAAACTACAACTTCTTCTAAATCAAAATGTCCTTGTTCAAGGTAAAATGTTTTTTCTTTTATAGTGTCAATATTCACAATTTCATCAATTATGTTGTAACCAACAAAAGCTATTTGAATATGAATTGTTTTTTGATTGAAATTCTCAATTTTAAAAGTTCCATTTTCGTCTGTTGAAGTTCCTGTTTTTAAATCCGAAAAATATACTTGTGCATAAGAGATTGGTTCTTTTGTTTCTTTGTCTAAAACAGTTCCTGTAAAGTTTTGTGCAAACACTGTTGTTGATGCAAACAAAATCAGCGCGATTACTATAATGCGTTTCATAATTAGTTGTTATATTTGTAATAATGTTGCAAATATAGTAGAGGTTTTAATTAATGCAACGGTGTTGCAAATAATTATTTATGCGTAATTTATTAAAGGATAAAAAATTAAGTGAAACCCCTTTTAGAAAAGAGGTTTTAGCAATTTTTACTAAATACAATAATGCCATTCCTTTGTCTATAGTTGAGAAAGACTTAAAAGAATACAATCGTATTACGTTATATAGAACAATAAAAGTTTTTGTAGAAAAAGGCATTATTCACGAAATTTCTTTAAGTGGAGAAGAGTCAAATTATGCCATTTGCCAAGAAGAATGTGACATAGGCTCACATCAGCATCAGCATATTCATTTTAAGTGCAATATGTGTGGAACAATCTCTTGTGTTAAAATAAATAAGTTTCCCACAATACAACTACCCGAATATAAAATTGATCAATTAGAAATACAAGTAACAGGGTTGTGTAAAAAATGCAATGCTTGACTGCTTTGTACTCTTGAATTTACAAACTTGGCTTTTTGATTGGCGCTAACTTACACGTATATATTATCAAATTTAATAGTACTTACTTAACTCTTCTTTTAACGTAGAAAGTGCCAATTCAATGGAGTCAACATCGTTTTCTATGGTGCGTTCTAGTAATTTTTTAGCATAATCGAGCGAGCTTGCTTCTGGGTCAGTTTCTTGAAAAGTAGCATTTACACGTGTTACTAAATCTTCTTTGGCTGTAACAATCATATCCCATAACTCATTACTTAAATACACCTGTTGTGCCACATTATGGTTAAACTCATTCCTAATTTCATCTACTATGGAGGAATGCAAAACAGCGGCCGTCATACCAGGTTGATTAACCCTTACTAGTAAATTATCAATTGAAATTCGTTCTAAAAACAAAGCCATTCGTTCAAATGCTTGCATTACTACAGGCAAGGTGATTTCGAGCGACCGGTGTTTAAGGTCTAGCTCCTTTGCCAAAAGTGATTTACTCACCATTACCTTAATGGCTAAATACATACCATATAGCACTAAAGCTGCTGGTAAAATAAACTTTAACATTTCAAAAAAAGAATCCATTTTTAATAATTATTTTAGTGGTTAGTGTGTAGCACTTGCGCAAGGCTATATATATTGTTAGATAGAATTATTGTTTTATAATCTTTACTATTTGAACTTTATTATTGCAAATAATTTTTAAAAGATAAATTCCAGCAGGTAAATATGTAATATCAAAAGTACTGTTAACAATTTCAATATTTTCATTTTTTTTACCTAAAACATCTGCTATAAAAAATGTTGCTCCCTTGTTAGGTTCAAAACCTAGTAAATTAATAAGCCCTGTAGTTGGGTTAGGGAAAACAGATATATTACTCAGGGTTTTCGCCCCTTCGATACTAGAAACTAAATAGGTGCCTATTCTATATGTTTATAAAGTCTTATCCTAAAAAAAAATAACCCTCAGTAGTCATTCCAATGTCGTGGTTTTGTCTGCCAAAACTTTGCTCAAATAATGCCAGATATTGTTCTACCCTGAACTAAAAACCAATCTCAAGCCTTGAAAGCCCACTATTTATTATGCCATTTCTAGTATTTTCTTAAACCCGCAAGAAAAATCTATTGCAAAATTCCTTGCGGAATTAAGGCATTTATTTATCAAAATGTGTATTTTGATAACAATTTATTAACTAATTTTTCGTCAAAATGTTCTGCGTCATAGTCTCCATCGAGCCACTCTAACATCTCTTTATGTTCGGGGTGTTCTTTATTTTTAATTATTTCAAGTAAGTCGTAAAAGCCCCAAACTCCACCACAGTCCTCTGGTGGGCAATTTAATTTTCCGCCAATGCAGGTCGGATATTTTTCATTTTCGTCTTTTTGTAAGAACTTTTCCACTTTTATCAAGTGTTCCCAGCTATCGCCAAAGTCGTAAGTGTATGCAAATTTTTCTTTCGTGTCAGAGATTACGGAGTCCAAAGTTTTTTTTGATGCGTCAATAAGTTCACCGCCCCAACCTTCATCGTCTTTGTACGGTTCTCCGATTCTGTAACCATTAATATTAAATTCATATAGGTGTCCACCACCCCATCCCATTGTAGTTAAAATGATATGGTGAAGTTGGAGAAAATTTATTGATTTGTCCACCAGTATTCGCCTCCAAATTGGTGGCTTTGTCCCTCGTAAAGTGATTTTTAGTTGAATGATGTCGTTCATTATCTAGCGTTTTTTTTAAGTGGTATATAAAGCCCTACAATAAACTTTAGTAGAAAGCTTAAAAGTACAAAATTTTGTAATTAAAGAGACTAATTCTTGATTTGGACAGCAAATCAAGAATTAGAGTCCGTTTATAAAGCCTGTGCCAGAAGTATTTTATCGGTATTGTAAAGTGTTGCTAATTATAATTTTCATATAAATTTAATAAATAGTGAAGAACTTATAAGGCAAATGCTTTACTACTTACGGTTTTTAGGCAGAAGTTTAAAAAATCGAAAGGTAGATTTAAGAAAATATAACAATCGACAAACAGACCAAGGCGGCAAACTGTATTTTTAGAAGACCATGCCTTCTTGGGGACTGAACTATCTATAATGAATAATTCAGGATAGAATCAGCAATTTATATCCATATTATTTTTTGCAAAACGCATATTTGGTGTACTTTTACACCAAAATAAACCTTATGGCAAGACAAAGTATTTCATTTACACAACCAAATGATGAATGGCTAAAAGCCCAAGTTGATAAGAGGGAGTATTCTAGCAAAAGTGAGCTCGTAAACGATTTAATAAGACAAGCTAGAAAGCAACAGCGACAAATTGATTGGATAAATTCTAAATTGGAAAGAGCCGAAAATAGTGGATTTACCAATGATAGCAAAGAACAGATTTTAATAAAATCTAAGTCTATGCTTAATGGCTAAATACAAATTAAGTAATGCTGCTAAAGAAGATTTAATTAGAATTCATCATTATGGGGTCAAACAATTTGGAGTAGTTCAAGCTGACAAATATTTTGATTCGTTTTTTGAGTGTTTTAATATTATAGCTCAACAACCGTTTTCATTTGAATCAGTTGATTTTATAAAAAAAGGGTACAGACGCTGTGTATGTGGTTCTGATAGTATTTACTACAAGGTAAATAATAACAATATAGAAATTATGGCTATAATTGGAAGACAAGATTTGAACAGTATTCTTTAGGGCACCTCTAGTAATTGCTTGTATAAAAATAATGCCCCAAGCAGTAGTAAATTTAAGAGTTGCAGCTCACTTCAACTTTATTGTAAATTACAATCAGCTACTATCCTTATTACTAATCCATAATGAACATACCTGTACAAATTACTGCCAAAGCCCTCGCCCATATAAAAGCAATTATGGTCAAAAAATCTATCCCTGAAAATTACGGGTTAAGGCTAGGCACCAATAATGCAGCCTCGTGTGGTTCTACCTCCTATATTATTGGGTTTGATACCCAAAAATCGGGTGATGATGTTTTTATTTACGGAGGAATTAAGGTGCTTATTAGCAAAAAAGAAGTGCTTCCTTTGATTAATGTAACACTAGATTATGAAGAAGGGGAAGATGTTGCTGGATTTAAATTTGAAAAGCGGTAAGCGTTTGTCTTTAGGACACCTCTATTTATTTGCTCCTAGTAACAGTTACCGCACTCATTTTGCAAACCGCTCCAATGGGAGGGTTCATTTTACCAATACGCACTTTTATATGTTTAATTTGTTGCCAGTGTGCTAGTATAGCCTCACAAATTCGGGCAGAAACATGCTCTAATAAGTTAGACCGAATTTCCATTTCGGCTGCTACAAGGTTAAATAATACCTCGTAGTCGATAGTGCCAGACAGCTCATCGGTTTGTTCGGCTTCTGACACATCCAATTTTACCTCCACATCTACAATAAAGCTATTGCCCTGCTCTTTTTCGAAATCATGCACCCCATGATAAGCAAAAAATTCTAATCCTTCTAACGAAATTATTGCCATTAGTCCAGCTCATCAAAAAACGAAGTTGATTTGGACTTATCCACTGATTCCTCCACTATATTCTCCTCAAAATCTTCTTCTATCAAATCTTCTTCTTTTTGCTGCGGTTTGGTTGGTTTAGTAATTTCTTCAGCCCTTGGGCTTCGTGTTTTAGGGGAGGGGTCTTTTTTAGGCTTTCCGAAAGCATTCTTGTGCATTTCTTGTAACTTTTTATCCAAATCAAAATGGGTTAAATTATCGCTTACCTTTTGCACACGCTGCAACGTAATAGTTGATAAATTAGTTAACTCATTTAAAATCTCGTCTCGGTGATCTTCGAGCATAGTATAAACTCGAGCCAATTCTTTGAGTTCGTTATCCATCCCATCTAGTATTTGCCTCGATTTTAGTTCGGCATCATCTATAATGTTTCTAGCCCTCGATTTAGATTCGTTCAATAGGCCATCGGCATTCATTTGTGTTTCTTTTAAATGTAGCTCTGCCGTTTTTTTAGCCTGATTAATCATATTGACTCCCGTATCTTCTGCGGTTTTAAGCGTTTTGTATAAAGAGGCTTCCACCTCTCGCAGTTTAATCACATCTGCTTCAGTTTTTTTAAGCTGCAACTCAAGCGTTTTTATTCGGTCGAGTGCATTTTCCCATTCATGCGAGAGCGAAAGCAAAAATGCATTTACCTCTTCTTTATCATACCCTCGAATTTGTTTCTCAAAGGTCCTTTTTCGAATCTCTAAAGGAGTAATTTTCATTATGAAGATGAGTTCTGGTGAAGCTGCCAAACCCCAATTTTACTATTAGAGCCCGCAGTTACCACAAATTTATAATTTTCAATCCAAAGTATATCGTTTATTCGGTCTTTGTGTTTATTTTCTGACTGGTTGAGTAAATTCAACCCATTTTTGAGTACTTCAAAATGGATTAATAGATTGGTTTCCGTTAGCCCCAAAAAGGCAGATTGGTTTAAATGGAAGCAAACTTGATTAAAAACAATATTTGTAATGCCCAATGCTTGAGGAAAGGTTGGTAGCGAAATGATTTTCATTTTTTTATAACCTACACTAAAAACACTGTGGCTGGAGAAAAGAATAGCCTCTGATTGCCCTAAAACTATGGACTCTACTGGGCTGTTACATTTATATTGGATGTTTTTTTTGTTTCCATTTGCCAAGTTCAGTCTGTTTACCGCATCAACGCTGGCAAACCAAACCTCTGTTTGATTACAAGCAAAAGGCGGATAGCTTGTTAATCCTGTAGTTATCCGATGTTGAACTTTGCCTCCTTTTTTCTCCAAAATTAATATTTCTCCTATGTTGGTTGAGAGAATAATACTGTTTAGCACTAATTTCATCTTGCCAAAGGAAGTAGCAGGAATATCAATAAATTCTAAAATTTTTCGGTTAGAGCTTATTATGTAAACCCCCTTATGGTTAACAGAGGCATAAAGCAGTTCTTCTTCAGCATCATACGTAATGCAAGCAATGTACCCTTGCAATTTTAAAATAACCTCTCCTTCGTTGGGCATTTTCAAACTCCACCTTACAACAAGGCCATCTGCACCTCCAGAAAAAAACGAGTGGTCATTTTCTGATAGAGCTAAAGTTGTTACTGCTCCTTGGTGGCCGTTAAAATTAGCAGCTAATATTATCATAATTTACGACAGAATTTTGCCTGTCAGTTAAAAATAATTCAACTTTGGATTGCATGCCATTGTTTAAGAAAATAATTGATAAAAACTTTGTTCTTGTGGTTTGGCATCTTACTGAACCTGAACCTTTTTTTAGTAGAGATAAAGCTCATTTTTCGGCTAGTCCTAAAAAATTAGACGAAATACATGTAGCGCAACGAAGAAGGGAATGGCTTTGTAGCAGGTTTCTTGGCTGGAGCATTGCTAAAGATATGGAAGGTGTATGCGAAGGTGTTTGGAGCGATTCGCATAATAAACCTCATATTAAAAACTCTAACCTGCAAATTTCCATTTCGCATGCCAAACCTTATGTGGCCGTATTGGTGCATAAAAGCAAGCCATGCGGAGTTGATATTGAAGAAAAAAAAGAAAAATTAATACGGCTTGCCCCCAAATTTTTAACACAAGATGAGCTCGACCAAACCAACCAAAACATTGATGCTCTGGCATTAGCTTGGGGAGCAAAAGAGGCTGTTTATAAATTTTACGGAAGAAAACGGTTAATCTTTAAAGAAAACATATTCCTTAAAAGGCTGGACTCCATTAAAAGCGAGGGAAGCATAAGCAGTGAACTTAAACTGGAAAATAATGTTACTAGCATAACGCTTAACTATGAACAGTTTAAAAATCATATATTGGTTTACACACTTTAAAATTTTATAACATCTTATTTGTACCTTTCGTCACATTTGCAAATGCAAACAAATTATATTTTTGAAACCCATTAACAGTTAATTATTATGTCAAAAGAGTCCATTTTAACCAAATACACCGGAGGCATGTCCTTCGAAACAAAGTTTGGTAACCATAAGCTAATTATCGATGCTGATTCAGCCTTTGGTGGTAAGGATTTGGGTCCAAAACCCAAACCGCTTGTGTTAAATGCGCTTACTGGTTGCACGGGCATGGATGTGGTTTCGTTATTAAATAAAATGCGTGTTGAGTTTAAAGATTTTGAAATTAAAGTGGATGCTGAAATGACAGAAGAACATCCTAAATATTATAATAAAATTCATTTAACCTATGCAATTAAAGCAAACGAAGCCGACCGAGCTAAAGTTGAAAAGGCTGTTAATTATTCACAAGAGCGATATTGTGGCGTAAGTTTTATGCTTTCAAAATCATCGGAGCTTACCTATGAAATTGACATGCAGCCGTTGGGGTAATGCGTTTTAGAAAGGAGCATAGGTTATTGTATGTACTCTATTCCTTTGTCTCTAATTTTACTACTCCATTACTCCCATTTGTCCCATATATTACTATTGCCGGATTACCTGGTTTTAAAACATTAAAACTCACTATATCTTTCTCCGAATATTGATTTAGAGAAGCTATACTTGCTGGTTTGCCATTAATTATTACTAATGGATACTCTAAATGGCTTGTGCCATAGGCAATATTCAATTCTTTTTTAATTCGGTTTTCGGCAATTAAATAAAAATCGGTTTTCGCTATTTCCTCATTCAATAATCTGTCAACTCGAATATTTGACATTCCCCAACGATATTCGCCTGGCTCCAATGAATTTAGAAATTCATCACGTATTTTTTTTGTGTTTAATGCCCTGTCTAAAGTGTTCAATATTTGAACAACACTTTTACAATCTTCACTTCGGCTTAACAACTGTGGCGACCAATAGCTAAAAATTCTATATTTATCCGTTGTTGATATTTCAAAAAAAACAAAACTGCCATCAATCCCTCGGTATGGTTCGTCTTGCAGTTCCATAATTCTATATGATATTAAAGAGTCCAAAATATTCCAAGATGTATTTTCTGAAAAATCAGAACTTGTAACTAATGGCTTGTCATTTTCAATATGTATTTTATAATTACAAGAAAGCGAATCGCCTGAACTTAATGTAAATATATCAGACGTTCTCCAAATCCTAATGTCTAAGGAGCCTGACGAATTTCGTAAATCATCCAAGCCATATTTAGTCAAGTTTTCAGGCAATTGGTTTACAAAATTTTCAACTATATCATTCTTTGGGATTTCAATAATTTTTTGTCCATAAGAAATATTGATTAGTGAAAATAAAAATGCCAATAATAAGTTACATTTCATATTTGTACTGTTTTTTACATTATTTAAAGTTACTATTCGCCCGAAAAAGCATAACCATAAAGGTTACAGAACCACAACATAGCAACTTATAACTTCTTTTGCTGTTGGATTCTCAAACTTTTTGCCAGCAATTACAGTTTTGCACAATTCATCATCAGTTGTGTGCTAATCACCAAAAATTGCCAGTAATTGCTTTACCTCATCGGCTTTATGGTGCTCATCAAGCTTTTCAAAACTTATAATTAGGTTGCGCAGTACCCGTGCTATTATATCAGTATGGGTACAGGGTTGGTAAAACCGAGGGTGTGGATTAATATTTATTTGCCCTAAATAATGGTCTATATCTTGTTTGGTAAAAATTAGCCCTCGATTAAAAGCATTAATGTAAAATTGCAACTCTTTGGCTTCATCAATATACGTAATAATAAAGAAATTAGGCAAATTAACGCCAAAAACAGGCATTTTAAGTTTTTGTGCAACAAGCATATAAATTACACTTAGTGCAATGGGATTCCCTCTTTTAGATTCAAACACCGAATTAATCATGGAGTTGGCTGGCGAATGAAAATGTGCTGTATTTGCTTTAAACCGTAGCTTGCTAAATAAGGTGTGGCTAATGGTTTTTACTTGATCGTAGGGGTGCGCTTTGGGCTCAAAATTGGCCCATATTTCGTAGTATAATTGTTCAAAATCCCGAGTGATTTTTTCTAAACTTAAATCGGGGTACTGATAGGTGGCTATTAACCACATGCCTTTGAGCAAATCATCCGACTCGCTTGTTTTCCATGCGTGCAAACGCTCTTTGAGTAAGTTAAACTGAAGCGTATGTACAATTTCTTCAATTCGCTCTTGCACCGAAGCATCAAAACTTGCGCCCCACTCTTCTTCTAAAAAAGGAATAACTTCATTGCCCATCGAAAATATCCGCTCCTCTATCTGAGGGCGAAGTTCATCATCCTCCAGCAACGAAACCAACGCTTTTAGCTCTTTTGCATCCATTGTTTAGGTTTGAATAACACCCACATTAAATGGCTTTTCAATGGGGGCATGATTAGCCGCTTCAATGCCCATCGAAATCACTTTTCGTGTTTCAAGTGGGTCGATAACCCCATCGACCCATAGCCTAGCTGCTGCATAATAAGGACTTAATTGCCTATTATACCGATCAGTAATATTCTTTAATTCGTTATTCTTCGCCTTTTCGGTTAGTTCTTCGCCTTTACTTTTGGCAGAGGCTATTTTAATTTGCAATAAAGTATTTGCTGCCGCTGCCCCACTCATAACCGCCATTTGTGCTGTAGGCCAAGCATAAATTAATCGTGGGTCATAGGCTTTGCCACACATGGCATAATTGCCTGCTCCATACGAGTTGCCTAATATAAAAGTAAATTTTGGCACTACTGAATTAGCCATGGCATTTACCATTTTTGCTCCATCTTTAATAATGCCCCCATGCTCTGCGTGGCTACCTACCATAAAGCCACTCACATCTTGTAAAAAAACCAACGGTATTTTGCGTTGGTTGCAATTCATTATAAAACGAGCAGCTTTATCGGCAGAATCTGAATAGATTACACCCCCCATTTGCATTGCACCATTTTTTGTTTTTACAACATTGCGTTGGTTGGCTATAATGCCAACCGCCCAACCATCGACTCGGGCTGTACCGCAAATAATGGTTTTACCATAGGCTGCTTTGTATTCGGTAAAATCAGAATCATCAATCAATCGATTGATAATATCTTTCATTTCGTACGGTTTGGTTCTATCCGAAGGAAATAGCCCATATATCTCCTCCTCCTTTAATGCAGGTGTTTTTGGCTTAGCTCTGTTAAATCCTGCTGAGTTAGCCTCTCCAATTTTCGAAAAAATGTCTTTAATATAATCTAAAGCAGCCTCATCATTGGGAAATTTATTATCTGTAACACCCGATATTTCGCATTGTGTGGTGGCACCTCCCAATGTTTCATTATCAATCATTTCGCCAATGGCTGATTTTACGAGGTACGAGCCTGCTAAAAAAATGGAGCCTGTTTTGTCCACAATAAGCGCCTCATCACTCATAATGGGTAAATACGCACCTCCGGCCACACAACTACCCATAATGGCGGCTACCTGCACGATACCCATAGATGACATAACCGCATTATTTCTAAACTGCCTCCCAAAATGTTCTTTATCAGGGAAAATCTCGTCTTGCATAGGTAAAAAAACACCCGCAGAATCCACTAAATAAATAATTGGCAATTTATTTTCAATAGACACCTCTTGAGCCCTAAGGTTTTTTTTAGCCGTAATAGGAAACCAGGCTCCTGCTTTAACGGTGGCATCATTTGCTACAATTACACATTGCCGCCCACTTACATAACCAATTCCTGTTACAACTCCTCCTGAAGGGCATCCTCCTACTTCGGAATACATCTCATCTCCTGCAAATGCGGCTATTTCTAAAAAGTTAGATTTTTTATCAACTAAAAAATCAATTCTCTCCCGAGCGGTAAGTTTGCCTTTTTTATGTTGACTTTCAATTCGCTTATCACCCCCTCCTTTTTTTACTTTTATTAATCGAGTTGTTAACTCCGAACTCAGTAGCTTGTTCGCATCCTCGTTTTTATTAAACGCTAGGTTCATATAAATCTCTTAAAAATTAGTATTGTTTTTTTGCCTCTTTTTCAATCTTCTTCTTACTCTTACCCAAAGGGCTAAAAAAGTGTTTCGGGTTTTCATTAATATGCACCAGCAAGGAATCTAAATTAGCCATGGCTCTACTCATCGATTCATATAATTGGTCATCTGTCATTAATTTGCCAATAGTGCTGCTATCGTTTTGTAATATTTGGGCAGTTTTAGTAAACTCTGCCAGCAAAGCATCGACCTTTTGCAAGGTAGTGTTTAGCTCCAGATGGGTTAACGAATCGGATAAAACCTTGAAATTATCAAGGGTTGGTTTTAAATCAAGTACCGTTTGATTTAGGTTTTTTGAAAGCTTTGCGAACTCAGTTAACGTTGTTTTTAAAGACGTTCTATTTTCATAAATACGTGCATTTAAATTATCGGATAGTTTGGTAAAGCTAGCCAACGATTTTTTTAGTTCGGCTCCACTGCCCGAAAGGTCGTCTAACAAAATATTAAGCTTACGCATGGTAACCTGCAAGTTATCCGATATTGGTTGGGCACTTTCTTTAAAAAGTTCTGTAAGGTCGGGGTCTATTCTGGAATTTAAGGTATCACCCGGTGTTAGCATTTTTTCTAAACTACCAGGAAAAAGTATAATGGATACACCGCCTAATAAATCAGAATTGAGCTTGGCCAAGGCTGTATCGCCCAATACAATTTCAGAATCGATGTCAAGTTCAACTAACACTTGATTTCGTTGATTTTGCAATAATTTTATGTTAGAAACTCGCCCCACGCTGTAGCCACTTATTTTAACGGGGTTAGACTTTGTTAATCCTGCCACATCCTCGTAAATAACATAATATTTACTGGTATTTGATAAAAAATCTATGCCTTTTAAATAATTAAAGCCCAGGTATAAAATAGTAATTGCAAATACTGCAAATGCACCAACTTTTACTTCTTTAGATATTGCCATTTAATTAATTATTCGATGTATCAATTGCATGTTTATAGTCTCTAAAGGCCCTAAAAATTCCAGAAGCGATATATTCTTGCTTTAAAGGGTCGTTTAAGTCTAATTCTTCTTTCGAATTTGTTAAAAAGCCTGTTTCCACTAATACGCTTGGCATAGAGGTGCGCCATAACACCCAAAATGGCCCCATTTTAACCCCTCTGCTTTTTCGTCCTGCTCTTTCCTTAAACTGTTGCTCAATTCTTGCTGCCAGTTCTATGCTTTTTTCATGATAGGCATGTTGGCTCAAAGTGAGTAATATCATACTTTCTGGAGAATTAGGATCGAAGCCTTCGTAGGTATCTTCGTAATTTTCTTCTAATAAAATAACCGAATTTTCCTTTTTGGCCACCCTCATATTGCCTCCCACTTTATCCAACCCCATTACATAGGTTTCGGTTCCGTATATGGCATTATTAGAAACCGCATTGCAATGAATGGAAATAAATAAATCAGCTCCATTTTTATTAGCAATGTATGCTCTACCTTCTAACTCTACAAAGTTGTCATCATCTCTTGTATAAATCACCTCAACATCAGGTAAATTTTCTTCAATGATTTTACCAAGTTTTAAAGCAATATTTAGGGCAATATCTTTTTCTTTTGATACATCTCCGTGAGTACCAGGGTCTTTGCCTCCGTGCCCAGCATCAATAACTACTTTATCTACCTTATTAACCCTTTTATTTAGCGTACCAAAGGAGCTTAGCACGGTTATTGCCGAGAGGGCTATGATGCTAAAATATTTTGACATACTACAAATGTTCAACGTTAATGAAATATCTTTACACAAATTTCTTAAAAAAACCGAGAATCAGAAGGATACGCACAAAAAATTGAACAATTTCGCATTATTTCGACCCTTTTTTTTATCGGCTCTACTACTTACCATACTCAATATTCAAGCCAACTCTCAAGTACTATCAGATAGTACTGCAATAAACATAGTTAGTAAAATTGATTCTGTTAGCACTAATTACTTAAATTCTACTATTTTAAATAATCTGGACTCTACTCAATTACTTAAATTAGACTCCGCATTGCTTTCCAACTTAGACTCCATTCCTTTACTAAATTCAGACTCTACACTTTTAGACAAAGTAGATTCGGTTGCTAAATTACCACCTGGCGATATAAAAACTACTGTAAAATATAACGCAGAAGATTCTATTACCATAGATATGCTTACTAAAAATGTAAAAATTTATGGCAGTGGCGTTATTGATTACAACCCCATACAATTAGATGCGCAAGAAATTACCGTTAATTGGGAGAAAAATTTTATGCAAGCCAGTGGAGTGGCAGACTCTACCGGAAAAGTGCACGGCAAGCCTCTGTTTAAGAACGGCAATGAAGTATATGAAACCAATGAAATAGAATATAATTTTAAAACAGAAAAAGCAGCTATTACAGGATTAGTAACAACCCAGGGTGATGGCTTTATTCATTCTGATAAAGTATTTAAAAATGCCCAAGGCGAACTTTTTAACCAAACAACTTTATACACTACTTGTAATTTAGCACACCCGCATTACAGCATTAAAGCCAGAAAAGTAAAGGTAATCCCTAATAAAGCAATGATTGCAGGGCCTTTTAATATGATTATTAATGATGTGCCTACCCCACTTGGTTTTGCGTTTGGAATGTTTCCGGATCAGCAAAGCAGAACCTCCGGGGTTATATTTCCTGATTTTGGAGAAGAAACAGTAAGAGGGTATTACCTAAAAAATGGCGGTTATTATTTTGCACTTAGCGATTATATTAATCTTGATTTAACAGGCGACTTATACACTAAAGGTGGCTGGGCTGTTAGAGCAAAATCAACTTATATTGTGCGTTACAAATTCCGAGGGAATTTTGCTGCTACCTTCTCTAAGTTTAAGCGAGAGAATGAAACTACGCTTGAAGATGACATTTCTAATGATTTTAGATTACAATGGTCGCACACCCCGGAAGCAAAAGGAACAGGCAGGTTTAGTGCCAATATTAATTATGCGACCAACTCTTATAATACAAACAATCTATTAAATAATCAAAACGATCAAATGAGAGCAACGCTAAGCTCTTCTGTTAATTATTCTAAAACATTTGCCGGCACACCTTTTAGCATGGGCATAAGTGGTCGATTTAACCAAAACTTAAGCACGAAACAGGCCGATTTATTATTGCCTGACTTAACTTTTAACGTACAAAATATTTATCCTTTTAAGAAAAAAGGAAGTTCAGGCAATAAATGGTACGAAAAGATAAACGTTAGGTATGCCATGCAAGCTACCAACAAAGCTACCAATCGCTTAAAGATGCCTGTAACCACCGAAGCTGTTTTTGATGACGAAGGAACCCGCCTTAAAAAAGAAGAAACAATTATAAAAGACTCTGTTTTCGATATTAATTCCGAAACCATCCCATTTTTGTTAAGCCAAGGTTCAAACGGAGTAAAACATAGTATTCCAATATCGGCTTCTTTTAAATTATTAAAACAGTTTACCATAAGCCCATCCATTAACTACGATGAATTATGGTATTTTAAAAAATTAGATTACAGCTATAACGAAGCACTTAAAGAAATTGAAACTGATACCATCAAAGGTTTTAATGCCATTCGATCGTATAGCACAAGTGCCTCTTTAAATACAAGGGTTTATGGAACTGTAATGTTTGATAGAGAGTATGGGGTGCAAGCCATTCGGCATATGATGACTCCTTCTCTTTCGTATTCGTATCGCCCAGATTTTGGAGATGAAAAATACGATTATTACCAAACCGTACAAAGTGATAGCCTTGGCAACACAAAAACACTTTCGCGATATGCTGGCTTTGTGTATGGGCAAGGGCCCGGTATGGGCGAAAGTTCGAGTATTTCGTTAAGCATTACCAATACGCTAGAAATGAAATACAAAAGTAGAAGCGATACAACTGGTAAAGCTCAAAAAATTGCTATACTTAGAAATTTTGGAGTGGGTACAAGTTATAATTTGGCCGCAGAGCAATTTAAGCTTTCTAATATTTCGCTAAGAGCCACTACCGATTTACTTAAAAACAAAGAGCTAAGCAAATCTATTAAAACAACGGGCCTTAGTATAAACTTTAACAGCTCCATCGATCCCTATGTATATCAACTGGATAGCATTACAGATGAAGGCGGTGAAAATCAAAAAGTATATCAGGTTAAACTAGACCAGTTTGCTTGGAATAACGGCCAAGGCCTAGGACGGTTTTCGCAATTTAATATTGCGATGAATACCGGCTTTCAAGGCAATAAAAAAGGTGGAGGTGCAACGGGTTCTACAGGCAGAAATATGGGTATGGGTACAGATAATATTAATACTAACACTGCCAAAGAAGAAGCTGAATTAAGTGAGTTTATTGCCAATCCAGATTTGTATGTTGATTTTAATATACCCTGGAGCATTCGGCTTACCTATAATGTAAACTTTACACGAAAAGGATTTGATGAAGGTAAGGTTACGCAATCGCTCCGATTTAACGGTGATATAAGTATTACCGAAAAATGGAAACTCACTTACCAATCAGGCTATGATTTTGAAAGAAAGAAATTTACCGAAGCCAGGTTTAATGTTGTGCGAGATTTGCATTGTTGGGATATGACCTTAAGCTGGGTGCCCTTTGGTCGATACCAATCGTATAATTTTACTATTAAAGCCAAGTCTTCTTTGCTTCAAGATTTAAAACTATCAAGGAAAAGAAATGCCTCTGATAGCTTTAATTTTTAAGGCTAACTCCTAGTTATAACAGCGTTGGCATTCATTTGGGAATGATTTGCACAAAATAGTTAGTTGATTAGTTTTATTCGTAAATTTGTTATTAACAAAACTAATAAAAACATGGAATTCGAAACAATTGACATAAAGGAACAAAAAGGCTTTCAGGCAATTAGAATTCCTGAAAAACTAAAAATAAATGATAGTAAGGCGTATCTAAAAAAGATTGGTAATTCTATTTATATCATTCCTTTTCATAATCCTTGGCAGAACCTAATTGAAAGCCTTGACACATTCACAACAGATTTTATGAATGAAAGGAATCAACCAGAAAATCAAATACGCGAAACCTTCGACTGATGGAATATTTGCTCGATACTAATATTTGCATTTACATAATTAAAAAGAAACCTAAAATTGTCCTTAATAAATTTAAGAAGTTTCCTCTTGGTAGTATCGGAATTTCTACTATAACATTAGCCGAATTGCAATTTGGAGTTCGTAAAAGTTCAAATCCAGAAAAAAATCTTAGTGCATTAAACCAATTTATTATTCCACTTGAGATAATTGAGTTTGACTACAATGCATCGATTGAATACGGATTTATAAGAGCAGAGCTAGAAAAGAGAGGGACACCAATTGGGCCATTAGATACTTTGATTGGTGCTCATGCCAAGAGTACTGGGCTGACTTTAGTTACAAATAATGAAAAGGAGTTTAACAGAATACAGCATCTAAGAATTGAAAACTGGACGAAGGGATAAACAACGAAATGCCAACATTCGCTGCTAAAACAGCATAGAGGGGTACTGCCTAGCAGGCAAGAATGGCGTCAAGCTGTTTTCTGTCATTATCAAAAGCATACTGACTTTATTTTAAATTATTGAACCCGGATGGTTATCGGATGCTGTATTATGCAGCCCAGATGCTTTATTAACCTATTTCCACCTCTAAGGCTTCGTCTGTTTTTGTTACCTTGGCCAGTTTATTGGCTGTTAACCCTTTTATGGCTTTATCCCATTTTTTATTACTCAGGCCAGCAGCTTCTTTGAGTTTATTCAACTCCATTTTAGAGTTCTTCTCAAGTAGTTCAAACACCAAGTTTTCATCCTCCGTTAATACCACCGTTTGCTTTTTCTCAGGTTTCATTTGAGGAAAAAACAGTACATCCTGAATGGAGTTTGAATTGGTCATAATCATTGATAGCCGATCGATGCCAATACCTAAACCAGCGGTTGGTGGCATGCCGTACTCAATCGCACGCAAAAAATCTTCATCAAGCACCATCGCTTCATCATCACCACGCTTGCCTAATTCTAATTGCTCTTCAAAACGAGCACGCTGGTCAATAGGGTCGTTTAGTTCGGAGAAGGCATTGCAAATTTCTTTGCCATTGGCAATGGCTTCAAATCGCTCTACTAACCCATCCTTATCTCTATGTTTTTTTGCTAGTGGCGACATCTCTACGGGGTAATCGGTAATAAAAGTGGGTTGTATTAACTGTGCCTCACAATTTTCGCCAAAAATCTCATCAATCAATTTTCCTTTACCCATCGACTCATCAATGGGCACATTAAGTTTGGTAGCGGTAGCTCTTAGTTCTGCTTCCTCCATTTTAGAAATATCGATGCCTGTAAAATGTTCAATAGCTTCGAACATGGTGTATCGTTTCCAAGGTCGTTTAAAGTCGATTACATTATCGCCCACTTGTACTTTAGTAGTACCATGTAACTCCATAGCCACACGCTCAATCATCTCCTCCACCAAATTCATCATCCAGTTATAATCTTTATAAGCTACATAAAGCTCCACCTGGGTAAACTCTGGATTGTGGAAACGTGACATTCCTTCGTTTCTAAAATCTTTAGAAAACTCAAAAACCCCATCGTAACCTCCAACAATCAACCTTTTTAGGTAAAGCTCATTGGCAATGCGTAGATACAAAGTCATATCTAAGGTATTATGGTGTGTTTTAAACGGGCGTGCGGCCGCGCCACCATATAAAGGTTGAAGGATTGGGGTTTCCACCTCCAGGTAGTCCTTTTCAGCCAAAAAGTTTCGCATGGTGTTAACCACTTTGGTGCGTTGCTTAAATGTTTCGCGCACTTCGGGGTTCACAATCATATCTACATAACGCTGGCGGTACCGCATTTCAGGGTCAGTAAAAGCATCGTGCAATTGCTTATTACCTTCTTTATCTATGGTTTCTTTTACAATTGGTAATGGCTTTAACGATTTGGTAAGCACCTTTAATTCAGTAACGTGTACCGAAGTTTCGCCAACCTGTGTTTTAAACACAAACCCTTTAATGCCAATAATATCACCAATATCTAAAAGCTTCTTAAAAACGGTATTGTATAAAGTTTTGTCTTCGTTCGGGCAGATATCATCTCTTCGTACATAAAACTGAATACGGCCTGATGAATCTTGCAATTCGGCAAACGAAGCAGATCCCATAATTCTTCGGCTCATCATACGGCCCGCTAGGGTTACTTCCTTAAACTCTTCAGGTTTATTTTCATCAAACTCCTCTTTGATGCCCTTTGCATAATGCGTTACCGAGTATAGCTCCGATGGATACGGATTGATGCCTAGTTGTTCAAGTTGTTGTTTAGCGTTTCTTCGTCCTACTTCTTGCTCGCTTAATTGCATAATCTAAAAATTTTAAAACCCTATGGTTATCGGGGTGCAAAAATAAGCAAGAAAACGGATTGCTTATTGGTTATTGGGTTAATAGTTCTTAAGTTACTGGTTAGATGGTTAATAATTTTTGTCCCTCTTTCTTCTTTCTATTTCAGTTTTTAATAACTTTAGCTCTCGGCTACTTTGCCCAGCTACCGAAGTATTTTCTTCGGCTCGTCTTATTAAATAAGGCATCACAAATTTAACAGGACCGTAAGGCACATATTTGGCTACATTATAGCCGGCATCAGCCAATACAAACGAAATATTATCGCTCATGCCATAGAGTTGGGCAAAAAAGATGCGTTTGTCCTCTTTTGCAATAGTGTGTTTCTTCATCAGCTCAGTTAAGTACAAATTAGAGTGTTCGTTGTGCGAACCATTGAATAACTCTATTTCATCAATGTTCTCAACACAGTACTTAAGGCCTTCATCATAGCTTCTGTCGGTAGCCATTTTATCAGTACAAATAGGATTCTGATAACCTTTAATCTGTGCTCTCTCTCGTTCGTTTTCCATATAAGCGCCACGCACCAACTTGGCTCCTAGTATATAACCAGCCTCTTTGGCTTTTTTATGAGCCTCTTTCATATTTTGCAAACTAACCCAGCGGTACATTTGGTAGGTGTTAAAAACAATGGCTCGTTTTTTATTAAATTGCTCCATCATTTCATATACCAAAGCATCAATCGTTTCTTGGTACCAAGAATCTTCGGCATCAATTAATAAGCGTACATCATTATCATAAGCCGCTTGTGAAATAGCTTTATATCGATTTTTTATTTTCTCAAATGCTTTTTTTTCTTCCTCTGTCAGTGGTTGTTTTAGCTGAACCTTTTCCATTAGCTCAGCAGAACCTACCCCTGTTGGCTTAAAAACACAATAAGGTATTTCGTCATTTCCTTTCGCATTTTCAATAGTCCGTAAAGTTTCCAATAACGTTGCATCAAAAGCTTCTTCGTTATGCTTGCCCTCTACCGAATAATCCAATATTGCGCGCACTTTATATTTTGATAAAAGATGCACTACCTCCTTACTTTCTTCTATACTTTCGCCTCCACAAAAATGCTCAAATACTGTTTTTTTAATGATTGCTTTTACAGGCAAGTGCATTTTTAAGGATAAGTTGGCTGCTTTTGTACCAATGCTGGCCATTAAGCTATTATTAACCACTCTAAAAAGCCAATAAGCCTTTTTTAGTTGCCAATCAGATTTAGCCACAAAAGCCAACGCTGTATTTTCAAAAGAATTATTCACGATACTAGTCATAACTGTGCTGTTTAATGCGGCAAATATAATGTAGGTTTTGTGGTTTATTCTAAAGGTCTATTACGAAATAATCCCTAAGAGAAAAACCTATAATCATTAGAAGATTACTACCTTTGAAAATCCATTACAAAAACAGATAGAATGCACGGAAAGCTTCCTGGTTATATTGAAATTACTCGAAATTCGAAAGAATGTATTGATGGATTTTTAAAGGAGAGTTCGTATTCAAAAGTTTTTGTATTGGTAGATGAAAATACCAAGAAAAATTGCCTGCCTCTAGTCGAACCCTGTTTTAAAAATGCAGATATTATTGAAATTAAAAGCGGTGAACAACATAAAACATTAACCACTTGCACTCATATTTGGCAACGCCTTACCGAGGCTAATGCAGATAGAAATGCTTTACTTATTAATTTAGGCGGTGGTGTTATTGGCGATATGGGAGGTTTTTGTGCCAGTACCTATAAACGTGGGATTGATTTTGTAAATATTCCAACCACCTTATTATCACAAGTAGATGCAAGTATAGGAGGTAAATTAGGAATCGATTTTAATGGGTTTAAAAATCATATTGGCCTATTTAACCTACCCACCAAAGTAATTATTGACCCTTCTTTTTTAGATACACTCCCGTTAGAGCAATTAAAATCAGGATTTTCCGAAATGTTAAAACACGGTTTTATTCAGGATGTAAACCATTTGAAGGAACTGGCTACACTAAAAATTGAGCAGACTGATTGGGGTATGTATATTGGCAAGTCTGTAACTATAAAAAACAATATTGTAACAGCCGACCCATTGGAAAAAAATGAACGAAAATTTTTAAATTTTGGCCACACTATTGGGCATGCTGTTGAAACTTATTTTTTAACTAATAACATGCCAATTTTGCACGGTGAGGCGGTAGCTATTGGCATGGTTGCGGAAGCGCATTTATCAGAACAAAAATCAGGATTGAGTACAACTGATAAAAACGAATTAATCCGCATTATTGACACCTATTTTGAAAGAAAGGATATTCCGAAAAGCGGAATGGAAGAAATACTAACAAATTTGGCACAGGATAAAAAAAATGAATACACACAAATACAGGCAGTACTGCTACACAAACTTGGAGCAGCCGTACATTCTATTAAAATTACTAAAGATGAAGTAGCAGAAGCATTAGCATTTTACGGCACTAAATAAATCGCTTATCGGTTCTTTTAAAATTTCGCAATTGATTTAATTGCTGGTTGAGTGCTTCACGCAAATCGGCTGTTCGTTCTCCTAACTCTTTAATCGAATTTTGCCCTAGCTTGCTAACCGCAAAAGCTGCTACTGCAACACCTGCTAGTAACCCTAAGGTTAATTTTGTTTTTGTTGTTGTCATTTTTTATATAGTTTAATCTTATAACACAATTTAAACCTAAAAAGGTTCAATACAATATACGCAAAAAAACCAATAAAGATTCAAGTAATCTTTTAAATTGAGTTTGATTTGCACAAATTTTAGAACGTTTGAAAAGAGAAGTACATATATCGTACCAAAATAAATCGAGTGATTTAGGAATAATTCAAATTCCGGGCTCTAAAAGTGAAAGCAATAGAGCCCTGCTTATTAATGGACTATGTGCAGCACAGGGTAAAATTAATAACCTATCCTCTGCAAGAGATACGCAGTTAATGGAGGCTTTAATCAACTCAACCGAGCCAATAATTGATGTGATGGATGCGGGTACTGTGATGCGATTTTTAACTACTTTTTTTGCACTAACAAACCAGCAAAAACTAATGACTGGCACTAAACGAATGCAGGAACGCCCTATTAAACTTTTAGTAGATGCCTTGCAAAAAATTGGTGTAGTAATTAAATATCAGCATAAAAAAGGCTATCCACCCCACAAAATAGAAGGGTTTAATAAACAACTTACCAATACCATTAGTATAGATGGCTCTATAAGTAGCCAGTATTTATCTGCATTGCTTATGTTGGCTCCTACCTTAGAAAAAGGGCTTACACTTAACGTTGAAAACGGAGCAACAAGCAAACCGTACTTGCTTATGACGATTGAGTTAATGAAACATTTTGGTGTGGAAGTACTAATTGATAAAAACAAGTATGTTGTGAGCCCTGCCAACTATATTTTTAAAGAATTTACCGTTGAACCCGACTGGAGCAGTGCTAGTTATTGGTATAGCATTTTTGTGCTTTCAGGGGCAGAGAAGTTAACTTTGGCAGGCTACCGAGCAAATTCGTTGCAGGGAGATAGTGCCTTGGTGCAACTTATGGAGCCCTTTGGTGTAAAAACTACTTTTGATAAAATGGGAGCAATACTAACCAAGCAACCCAAAAAAATGCCTGCTTCCATCAATTTTATAAACAACCCCGATTTAGCACAAACCTTTGCGGTAATTTGCGCAGCATTAGAGCACAGTTGTGTTTTTACAGGATTACACACCTTAAAAATTAAAGAAACAGACCGGGTGTTAGCCATTCAACAAGAACTGCAAAAACTGGGAGCTGATTTTATCGAAAAAAATGAACAGTGGACGGTAATACCACCCAAAGGAGATTGGAAAACAAAGAATGTTTACATTAACACCTACCATGACCACAGAATGGCTATGGCTTTTGCTCCATTGGCCTGTGTATTACCTTTTGTAAGTATCGAATCTCCAGAAGTAGTTAACAAATCGTACCCTAGCTATTGGGCTGATTTAAAAAAGGTTGGATTTGCTACAAAATAGCCTATAGTATTCGCTGGTGCTATGCTGATTGTGGTTAGCTGTTCAATTTAAATATTAGTTCATTTAAAGCTAATTTTGCTTCTTTCATAACAGGCAAAAATGGCCAAATATGTGGCATCCCTTTTCCTATAATTACTTCAATATTTACTTTATCCTTAATCATTTTTTGTATTGTTAATTGTTGGTCAGGGTAAGTAATGTCATTGTCAGCTATAAATAAAACTATCTTTGGAAAACCAATAAAGCTTCCATTTATTGGTGAGATCATCACATCTTTCAAATTATCGTTTTCAGCACACATTTTTTTCGCACTAAGTACTCCAACTTTCGCTAACATAGGGTCTGTTTTATCTATCGCATCTATTTGAGGATTAGACATAGTGGCGTCCATAACTGGAGAAACGAGTATTATTTTGAGAGGCAACTCAATTTGTTTTTTAATTAATCGCTGTGTAAGAGCTATAATCAACGTTCCACCAACAGAGTCGCCAATAAGTGAAATTTGTTTAGGTTGGTAAGTTTTTAAAGCAGTCTTATATACCAAATCAATATTTTTCGATAATTCTGAAATATTATTTTCAGGTGCTTTTGGATAATCACACATCCAAATTGTATATTTTGTTCGTTTAGAAATTTCTTGTAATGTATCCCAATGATGTTTTGCTGGACCTGAAATAAAAGCTCCTCCGTGAATAAATATTAATAAGTTAGAAGATGTTTTGTTTCGATTTACCTCAGTAATTGAGGTGTTCGAAATTTTAAAATTACGCACTAAATACTTCCTAAAAAACTTGGATTTCGGTTGGTGAATATCTTCTTTTCTTATTTTTTTATAGTCTATGGGGGCTTTACTAAACTCTTTTTTTATACCTTTTAATTTAATAATAAATAAAGTAATATAATAAGTTAGGCTTTTTCTCATAGTTGTTTTTTTGTTGCTAGCAAATTATTGGTCTCTTATAGGTCTAATAAATCAAGTCCTTCTTGAGCAGATTTATCATTAGGTCTATTCATAAGTGCTTTGTTAAATAAAACCTTTGCAGTACTATATTTTCCTAGATAGTAGTTAGTCCAAGCAAGCATCAGTAAACTGTCATAATCAAAAGGGTATAAGTTTACTACTTTCCCAAAGTACTCTTTAGCATTTAAATACTTTTTTTGTCCGAAATAAATAAGCCCAAGACGGTAGTTTGCTACTGTATTTAATGAATTTATAGACAATATGTTATTATATATTTTTATAGCCTCATTCCATTTTCCTTGAGCTACTTTTGGATTGATTAATCCAAATTTTGCTTCTTCTGAATAGGGTTTTAAATTTAGTGCACTTTGGTAATAGGCAGCAGATTCTTGAAACATACCAGCATTATACTCTAACCAGCCTAAACGTAGGTTTATCTCATAAGAATCATCAGCATATACTTTTTTTAATTCATTCGATGCTTCTTTATACGAACCCGTTGCTTCCAGCTCATAACTTTTTTTAAAAGCATTGATTATTTCTTTATTTGTTTGCCCAAAAGCAAAATTTATGTTTAAGAACAAAGCAATTATTGTGATATTTAGCAGCTTCATATTTATTTATTTGTTTATTTTTTTAGAAGTACCATTTTATGCCTAATAAAATATTTTGTGAGTTATAATCTATGGCCTTATTAGCATTGTTTATCTTATAGGTATTCTCTTTAATATTGTATCTATAATTAAAAAACACATTAAAATAGCCTTCGTTAAATCCTATGTTAATATAGTTCTCAATCCTCAGTTTTGTTTTATCTATATCGTTATTAACTATAAATGCATTAAAATCCGTAAAATTAAGTAATTCGCCATAAGTAATGGATGGGCTGATAAAAGAGTATTTCTTAATTTTAAAGCCAAAACTCTGCTTTATAGTCGAATAGTTTGTGCTTATTACCCCATCGGTTTCAGCTATATAAATTCCCTTTGTTTCTAAAAAGAACGTATTGTTTCCAAAAGGATAAATTCTCAAGCTTAGAGAAGGCTGTATTTGGGTTTTATTATTTAAGTTGGCAATAGAGGTCTCTAAAGTGGCATTAAATATGGAGAATGATTTGCTAATATTGGCTGATACTACAAATGACTTTTCTTTATAAGAATATAAGTTAAAATTTCTAGACTTGCCATTGCCTTGAGTTCTAGTTGTTGGCGCGTACAATTCTGTACTTAAATAGTGCAAGCCTAAAGCGGTATTAAATCCATTTCCTAAATGGTATTTTAAAGATACATAATACTGATTTTGATTGACTTTACCTGTGTATTTTTCTGGCAAATCAGGATTAGTATTATTAACTGCATTTTCGATATTTGTTTTGCTAAAAACGCCCATTAGAGTAATGTTATTCCCTATTAAATGCTCAGCGCCAAAACTATACCAAGATTGCTTTTGAACTACCTGTTGGTCTATTTTTTCATTTGATTGAGATGTGTAAGTATAATCTTCAACAATATCAAATTTAGCCGAAAGATGTATGGCACTAAAAAACGGGTTTGCTATTCTTATGCCCAAGCGCTTTTTCATTTTATCAGAAAAGTTGTTTCCTAGTAGTCTAGCATCATCATAACGACTAGATAACAAATACGAATAATACAAATATTCTTTTATGGTATCATCATTTGGATTGGATAGGTTTACTTTTTTAAAGTATTTTATTGCCTGTGCATAATTTTGCTTTTCATAATAAGCAATACCTAATCTGTAGTTTAGGTAATAAAAGTCAATGCCATTTCTTAATGCATTTTTCCCTATTTTTATTAACTTATCCCAATCTTTTGCTAGGTATAATTCGTAGGTTTTTTTATCAACAGAAGGAACATTTTGCACTATTTGGGCAGCACTATTATTTACGAAAAATAATAGTAAAACTATATACATTATTTTTTTCATAATTATACGTTTTTCAATGTTTCAACTCTTATTTTTTTTGATGTGTTTTTAGATTGTATATCGATAGTCCCTTTTCTAAAAATAGTAATCTCAAAAACTTCCTCATTAATAGATTTTTTTAAGAAATATTTGGTGTTTTTTGTTTTAATATTTATAGCATTAGGCATAAATTCATCATCCTTTTCTATGTAGTTTAAAGAGAATTTAACCTCCAAAAAAAGATAAAAGGGTGCTATAATATCTTGCATCCACATTACAGGTTTGCTAAAAAACAAATCTGGTCTTATGTTATTTTTAATTTCTATGTTTTTATAAAATGACTTATTTATGTTGTACAGTGATTTGAAAAATATAAATAAATTACTCCCTTTATCTCCTTTAAAATTTGCAAAAAACACTCCTGCTTCTGTGGTATAAAAGAAAATAGACGAGTCGCTTTTTTCGTCTGAAATATAGGTCTGATTGTACGCATTTTTTTGAATTTTCCACATCTCTGTTTTATAGATATTACCTTCTTCCGAAACTTGCAATATTTTTCCTGGAATAAAATTTAATGCATTTTTAAGTATCTCATCTAACTCAGCAGGGGCAACTAAATGATTTTCTTGGGGTTTACCAAAAGTAATTAATTCAATTTCAGATTGATTTTTAACAATATAATTATATAAAGGATAGTCTAAGGTTTCTGAACCTACATAAGGCGTTGCTTGTATTTGAAAATGCAAATGAGGGTATGGTGAATGACCTGAATTACCTACATTTCCTAGGAGTTTCCCTTTTTTTACATAATCGCCAATTTTAACTTTAATACTTTCAGCTTTTAAATGGCTAACTTGTGTATATAAAAATTCGGTATGTTTAATAACAATAGAGTTTCCCCAGTTTTGGGCAGTATTTACTTCCCCAATAATGTTATCTTCAATACCATCTGTTATACCAACAATGTATCCGTGAGATGGTGAAAAAACAGGCTTATTATAACAATAATAATCTTCACAATAGTCGCCCGAACCACTAAACTGATTTCCTTCTTCATTTAAAATAATAAAATCCCATGCGTGTCGCCATTTATCTTTATGGGTATATTTTCCGTTATGAGCTTGCATAACATTCCAATCGCCTTTTATGGGTAAGTGAATAGGATAATAATTTTTACTTTTAAATTCTTCGGTAACTGTTTTATAGAGGTATAAGGTTTGTTCTGGGGTTTCTAGCTTAACAAATAAATCATTAAGGCTCTCACTTTTAGTAATTCTTAATTTGAGAATATAAATAAATAGTAATACGGTAATATTAAAGGGTAAAGAGTATATAGGAATTTGCCATACCGAAAAAACATGTTCTAAACTAGAGGCAATAAGTATAGTAACTGGAAGTAAAACAATCACCCAAGTATATGATGTTTTTGAAGGAACAATAAAATACCCACCAATGGCAATTGCTGTTAGAATATAGTTAAACCCTATAAATGTATATTCCAGTTCGGAAAAATTAGCTCCAATAAAAAGATAAAATAAATAAGCCGAATAAAAACCTAATAAGGAAAGAGAAAAGGCTATTCTAGAAAAATTAAGCAAGCCTATAGCAATAATTATTCCTGCCAATACATTACTTTGAAAAAAGATGGCTCCGAGTGACAAAAAGTATATTTTAATACTTTCAAACCCTTGTAAATTACCAAACCAGTCATAAATATTTACTAAATTTTTACCTCCTAAGGCGTATAATTCATTATAAGTATAAATGCCTCTTTCTGCCAACCCTAATGCCGAAAAATCTTTGGTTGCTAATAATATTGTCCACATACCAATAATAAACGGAATGCTCAGGAAAGGCAGTGCATATTTAGCTAATACACCTTGCAGTGCTATGGTTATAAACAAAGTTAACAAGGCTATACATAAAACTATGATAGTGAGCGATACACTAGGTTGATATATCATTCCTGTTCCTAAGCCTGTTAACAACGCATTAAAACCATAAAGCCCTTTTTGTATTGTAAATTTATCGTAGCCTAATTTTATTGCTGTAAAATTTACAAATAGCACAGAAATTAAGCCATAAAACCCCACCCAAGGATCTAAAAAACTAACCGCAATAAGTAATGATGCCAAGAAGTTGTTCTCAGAGAAAAAAATCTGAGAATAGCTATTTAGCGTAGTTTTTAAAGCAGGTTTTACTTTTATCGACATTAATTTTCTACTTTAAATAGGCAGGAACTCTTTCGTGAGAGGTTAAACTTTCATTGGTTTCTTTTTCTCTAATAATATGTGTATTACCATTAATGTCAATTAAAACAATATTGGGTCTTAATGTAATAAACTGCATCCACTGTGTCATATTATAGGCTCCAATTCTTTTTATTACATAGTTATCATCCTTTTGTAGCAATGGAAATTTGATAACGTCTCTTATTACATCAATATTCATACAAAGAGGTCCGTAAATAGTAGTGTCTTCTGCATTTGCACTTACTTCTTTTACAGGGTAAATTTCGTGTTCGTACCAAAAAGAAGTAAATAACATATTAACTCCAACATCAACAATCATAGAGCGCCTTCCATTAGATAATCTTTTGTTAGCCAAAACAGTACCTACCAAATAACCAGCATCATCAATTAAGGCACGGCCTGTTTCTAAGAAAAGGGTTGGCATTTTGTTAGGATCTAACTCTGAATTTATTAAAGCATTGGTAATTGCTTCAGCATATTGGTCAAAGCTTGGACAGGTATCTTTTCCGGGCAAGTAAGCTCCTTTTAAGGTGTTTTTTGAAGCAAAACCTCCACCCATATCTATATATTTAATTTTGTGATTGTATTTTTTATCAACCCTTACAGCTAACTCGGCCAATTTAGAAGCTGCAACTGCATAAGGGTCTGGTGTCATCATATAGGTTCCAATATGCGTGTGCAAACCGACTAAATCCATTTTTTCACTTAGCATTATACGATTTAAAGCATTCCAAGCTTCCCCATTTTCATAGTTAAACCCAAACCTATCCCATAACGGATAAACACCTGTATCCATATTAACACGTATTGCTACTTTGGGTCGTTTTTTTGAAGTATCTGCAATACTTAATAACTCATATAGTTCATCAAAATGATCTAAGTGAATAAAAGCCCCATTTTCAACAGCTTTAATTAAATCATCCTTAGATTTATCTGGCCCGTTAAAGAGTATTTTATTACCTGGAATTCCATTTGCTATTGCTTTATCGTATTCAAAACCTGATACAACTTCTGCCCAAGCACCTTCTGAATGAAATATTTGACAAACAGCATCTAGGTAGTTTGTTTTATAAGACCAAGCAAATTGAACATTAGGATAGCGAGTGCTAAAAGCTCTTTTGGCTTCATTATATGTTTTTCGGATAGTTTTTTCAGAAATAACAAAAGCTGGAGAACCATATTTGGCAATAATATCTGTAATGGCAACACCCTCAATTTTAGAAATTATAGGCATTTTGGGTCGCATACCAAATTTATCGGTTACACCTGCATTTATTTTTGTAATAATTGGTCGTTCGTATCTTTTTTTCGTGGTCATCTCTTTATTACTTAATTTTTTATATTATAATTCTCCAATCATTGATAATTTTTCAAACACAGATATATCAGCAATAATATCTTGTGAATATCGCACAAACATTTTCCCTACATCATACGATTTAAAAGGCTCTACATTTTCGCCAAGTGCCAATTTAACAAGTGCTTCTGGTAAATTTTGCCCAGCACCTACGGCAAGATAAACCCAAGCAGGAATTCTTGGATTTATCTCAATGATATAATACTTATTTTCTTGGGTTTTGATAAATTCCAATTCCATACCACCTTTCCACTTTGTTTTTTTGATTAGGTCTTTTGTAATCTTCATTAGATTTTTATCCCCTAAGGTAATTCCTCCCCAAGCTTTTCCTTTGTCTGTTATATACTGTTTACGCATAGGTACTGATCCTATGGTGTTTCCTTTACCGTCTCCTAAGGCTATAACATTTACCTCAGTACCTTTAATAAATTCTTGAATAATTACTGGAACACCCCATTTTGAACTTATTTTATTAAAAAATTCGATTACTTGTTCAGGTGTATAAGCCAAATAAGCATCATAAAATTTTCCTTTAACTAATACAGGGTAATTAAACTCGTACTGTAAGTTTTTAATATCTGACAGGTTGGTTATTGTTTTACTAAAAGGAATGTCAAAGCCGTATTTTTTGCCAAACTCTGGAAGTTCTGATTTATGCCTTTCTTCAAATTGTTTAATAGTTGGTAAAAATGTTTTAATACCCATATCCTTTAAGACGTGTTCGGACTTCATAAAGGTGAATAATTCAGCATCAAAATTTGGAATAATAACATCTATGTTTTCTTTTGAATGGATGTACTCAATACGTTCCATAAAAACATCAGAACCAGCTGAAGGATAGGGTATTTGATAAATTTTATCAGCTACATTTTCCATATATATACCAGGTTCTAAGTTCTCATACACCAATCCTATAATGCGTACATCAAAACTTTTTGCTTCACGTAATCCTCTAATTACAGGAACTCCTGCCCCAGGGTTATCTGTATTGTTAAGGCTTGTAACTGCTATGGTATATTTTGGTTTCATAAGATTTATTCTTCAACTAAATTTAAACCTTGTAACATCATTAAAAATTCGCTAAAGTTATTTTCAAAAGTGGTTACCTCTACCTCAAAATTTTCAATAAAAAAATGTTTAATTTCAGATCCTGTTTTTCCTTCAGAAAGCATATTTAATATTTGTTTTCCTGTTTCGTTTAAAGTGAATGAATCACCGCTATTAGGGTCAAATACAAACCCTGTTTCACTTACAGCTATGTTATTTCGTATTTTCATAATTATTATTTTTAAGAATTAATATTATGTACAATTTGTAGCACTAATTAGTATAACACAAAGATAAAAACGACACATAAAAGAAGTATTACACTTTTTTGCAAAAGAGTTATACTATTTGCAAAAATGAAAAATACTAAAAAGTGAGGCCACTCCGAAAACAGACAATTTTTACAAAAAGAGTTGTTTTGGATAAAATTTTCATTTTTCGAGATTCGGCAATGCCTTGCTCTGCCATAGCGGCTACACGAAGGTGATGCCTGAGTATTAGCTAATTGAAAGATGGGAATATTGCCATCCCGAGCTTTCAGCGATTGGTTTTGAGTGTTTTTCGGAGTGGACTCAAAAAGTACTGTTTTTAAACTGGCTTACTGTTATGCCAGTTTCTTTTTTAAATTGAGTAGAAAGGTATTGCACACTGCTATAGTCCATCATATAGGCAATTTCACTTAATGAAAATTCACCTTCAATAATTAATTGTTTGATTTTTTTAATTTTTTGTTGAATAATGTATTTTTCTAATGTAATAGACTCATAATCTGAAAACAGTTTAGATATAAATCGATAATTGTAGCCTGTTTTTTCAACAATATATTCAGATTTTTTCACAATAGAATCTACATTATTCATTTCAAATATAAGCTCGTAAACAGCTTTTTTAGCTTCTTCTATTATTTTTTCTTCTCGTGAGTTTATTATGGATACGCCAGAAAGGGCTAAGATTTCAATTATTTTCTTTTTGCTTATTGTGTTCTTATCATACTGTATTTCCACAAAAAAGGTGTTTAAACTTAGTATTTTTACACCTATACTTTCAAGGTCTAATTTAATAGCCCTAACACAACATTTACTTTGCAAGTTTTTTAAGTGTATTTTTTGTGTGGTTAGATTACCCATTATTTTTATGCTTTGTTGAACCAAACACCTACGGTAAAGGATAGCCAACACCTATAAAATTAGTGAATTTAGTTTTTGAATTATAGCTATACAATCAAAAATTGGGCAATAAATAAGCCGTTTAAAAAATGGATATAGCAATGGCATAATACTAAAACCACCTAAGGAGACAAGAAGCTAAGTTTGATTAATACCTAATAACCAAAATACTCAGTAAAATCAATGCGAGTGTGGGTTATCAAAAAAACATTGCAAAAAATCCACTTTCATCTCCGTGTAATGTTTTAGTAAAAATGGGTTTCTGCCATTTTTCTCCTTAACTGCAGCAATTATATTTATTGCCTCCAAACTTCTGAGGTTATAAATTAGAATCTCGTTAACTCTCGTTTGATTCCTCTTTTGGATTATAAAGTATAACAACCTGTAAAACAAGGGCTAAAAAAATTAACACGTATATTTCTATTTTTGAGAAAAGTTTTGTGGTATCCAGCGCATCCTTAGCATAAAATTTTTGGTTCTTTCCTTCTTTAACCTGTATCGCAGATAATTCACTAATATTGGTATTGATAGCCGAAAAAATATCAGCACAATCTGAGCTATAAAGCGTATCTTTTAATTGGATGTTTGATTCTAAATGGATCAATTTCGCATGATTTCTATTGAGATCATCCAAGATAATTTTCTCTTTTCGTGTTGCTCCAGTTCTGTCAAACATTTGAAGTAATTCACTAATTTTAGCATTCACTGCATCATTTTTAGATTGTAAGTAGGTACTATCATTTAATGCATAGGCCAATTCTTTTTCATGAAACTGGATACTGACACCAAGAAGAAGTTCTTTGGCTAAGAGCCTTTCGTTGTAAATATTCTCAACTGCTTTTTCTACCCTTTGAAAGTTGTCTTTGTCTATTAGATTGGTCGCCAAAATAATTAGAAAAACACAGGATATGGCTAAAAACCATTTTAACTTTTTAAATACATTCATAGTTCATTTTTTTGAGTGAAACACAACGCCCTACAATTAATTTCAGTAGAGACATTTAAAAGTACGAAATTTTCGTAACCTCTGGAGGCAAACTCTTGATTTGACACAAATCAAAGATTTGATGAGATTAACTACAAGAAATAAACTTAGTTTTAAAGCGATGCAACCCTATTGAGTTTACCCTAATGGCTAAAAATAAGTATCTTATTGGAAACAAAAAAGGGTAAAACCAATGGCTTTACCCTCTAATACATCCTTTTAATAGCTATTTTTTATCCGATCCTTTTTTCTTTGGAGAACCTTTAGCGATGGAGTCTCTCATATCGGTATCAGCCTCTATGTTTTTCATTTTGTAATAATCCATAATTCCTAAATTACCAGATCTAAATGATTCGGCCATTGCCAAGGGCACTTCTGCCTCAGCTTTAATTACTTCAGCCTGTGCTTTTTGGGCTTCAGCCTTCATTTCTTGCTCGTAAGCAACCGCCATAGCTCTACGCTCTTCTGCTTTGGCTTCGGCTACTTTTAAATCGGCCATAGCTTGGTCGGTTTGTAGCTGTGCACCAATGTTTACGCCTACATCTACATCGGCAATATCAATAGATAAGATGGTAAAGGCCGTGCCAGCATCTAGCCCACGTGACAGCACCAGTTTAGAAATCTTATCAGGGTCTTGCAGTACTTCTTTATGCGATTGAGCAGAACCAATAGAAGTTACAATGCCTTCACCAACCCTAGCTAAAATGGTGTCTTCGCCTGCACCACCTACTAATTGCGCAATATTGGCTCTTACAGTAACTCTGGCTACTGCAATTAACTGAATACCATCTGCGGCAACAGCAGCCACTTTGGGTGTTGTAATTACCTTAGGGTTAACCGACATTTGAACTGCTTCAAATACTTCTCTACCGGCTAAATCAATGGCCGTAGCCTGCTTAAAATCAAGTGCTATATTTGCCTTATCGGCAGATATTAATGCTTTAATAACTAATGGCACATGACCACCTGCCAAATAATGCGTTTCCAATTCTGAAGTTGTAACATTTAACCCTGCCTTGGTAGCTGTAATCATTTGATTTACAATTACACTTGGTGGCACTTTACGAATACGCATAAATACGAGTTCGAAAAGCCCTACACGAACCCCTGAAAAGATGGCCGTAATCCATAAATTGATTGGAATGAAATATAGAAAGATTACCAAAAAGACAATCGCTCCAAATATCATTACTAATAACCCTACTCCTGATGTTCCCACGTTTAATTATTTAATTGTTCAACATATATTACTCTTCCTTCAATATGAGTTACTTTCACTTTAGAGCCACTTTCAACAAGCTCTCCTAAAGTAGTAACTTCCATTTTATCGTTACCAAATTCCGCATTGCCAATAGGGCGTAATGCCGAAAGTGCCACACCTTCTTCCCCTGGTTTAATGGCAATGGGTAAATGTTCATTCACCTTGCTATCCATCGTATCACTTAATGCAAATTTTTTCCACACGCCCGATTTTAAGCTAATAATAATGGCCGCTGTAGAAATAATAACTGTAGCCGCTGTAATACCCCAACCTATAGGTGTGCCAAAGGTTGAAAAACCATATAGAATACCAGCAATAATACAAATTAGCCCTAATATTCCTACAATAGTAGTGCCTGGTACAAATATTATTTCTACAATAATAAGCCCTATGCCTATTGCCAAAATTAATACTAAGATTGCCCATGCCATCATTCTACAATAATACTTAAAAACTTGGTGTTCAGTAGTAAAATATGGCTAAAATACAGTTCTTTTTTTAGGCGCAATTTACACACAAGGCTGGGCTGGGCAAAAGCAGCATTCCCTTTTCTGGTATTTAATGCGCTACACCTTCTGCAAGTGCCAAAATTATTTTTATATGTTCGGGCATAATGGCTTCGTGAGATTTTTTAACTATACGCATAGTTTGTTATGTTAGTGTTTTCTGCACTGCTCAATGGTTTCAGAAATAACAAATGACAATATTTAAATAGTGACGGGTGCATAACATTTTGTCGTTTTAGTTTAAACCATTTTGTGCAAGCCCCCTAACCTATTATTAAAAAGAAAAGCAAAATAGAAATCGTCATTCCTCCCGAGTACTCGGGAGGAATGACGTAAGTGGTTGTTTTTTTCTTACCTACTCCTAAAATAACAGTATAAATAATTAGCGACAAAATGTTATACACCCATAATGACGCTGGTCTTGAGATTTAGTTATACCTAGATTGAGGGGTTAAGGATTTTAGTGAGGAAACAAATTCCAAATATCATTACCAAACACAAACACCATTAAGGCGAGCAACATTGCCATTCCTACTTTTTGTGCGTTTTCTAAGAATCTGTCCGAAGGCTTTCTACCCGAAATAATTTCGTACATCAAAAATACTACATGACCGCCATCTAAGGCAGGTATTGGCAATAAATTCATAAAAGCTAGCACCATGGAAAGCATTCCTGTTAAGTTCCAGAAACGATGCCAATCCCAAGTACCGCCAAAAATACGGGCAATACCAATGGGGCCTGACAGGGCTTTCCGAGGATCAATATCGCCTGAAAATACCTTGCCCAAGCCTTTAACATTTAACCACACCGCTGCAAAAGCCTGCCCACTGCCAATTCTGGCGGCATCAACGATACCATATTGCTCTGTTTTAAGTTTTAATAAAGGAATGGCCTGAAAACCAACCGTAGCTGAACTGTCTAAATCAACAGTTAAGTTTAAATTTTCTTCTCCTCTAAGAATAGACAACTCCACACTTGATCCTGCGTGTTTATGCTTTTGTTCTTCAAACTGATCAAAATAATCCACAGCAACACCACCAACTGCAATAATTTTATCGCCAGGTTCTAAGCCAACTTTATCGGCAGCACTGCTAGGGCTAATGGCGCCTACTTCAAATGGAAAACGTGGCTCCATAAATTGGCCGGCCTTGGCTCTATCCGATAAATTTTCGATTAAATTAGCTGGAATATCTATCTTTAATTGCTCATCTCCTCGCTGTACGGTGTAATAAGAGTTATCACCCAACAAAGCATCAGAGCCCATTAAATCACTAAATCGGTCGTAATCTTTCCCATTAATATTCACAATCACATCACCTGATTTTAACCCCATTTCTTGGGCTATTTCGTGTGCTACAATGCCATATTTATTTACTTCTTCTTTCGGAAAATACTGCTCACCATAAGCAAATACCAAAGCAGTAAAAATAAGTACGCCTACAATTACATTTACAATAATACCTCCAAGCATTACAATTAAGCGTTGCCAAGCAGGTTTTGTCCTAAATTCATAGTCTTTTGGCTCCTCATTCATTGCCTCCATATCCATCGATTCATCAATCATACCAGATATTTTAACAAAACCCCCAAGCGGAATAGCCCCAAAGGTATATTCCGTTTCGCCATATTTAACGCCAAATATTTTGGGAGGAAACCCAATCGAGAATTGCTCTACGCGCATTCCAAAAAATTTAGCAGCAAACATATGTCCTGCCTCGTGCACTCCTACTAAAATTGATAAGCTCAAAATAATTTGAGCTGCCATTATTAAACCTTCCATTCACTAATTAATTCTGTTGCTATTCGTCTTGTTTCTGTATCTGTTTCTACCAGATTATTATAATTAGGAGATGCTATAAACGGTATTTTTGCTAAGCAAGTTTCCACCACATCCGACATCTCCAAAAATTTTACTTTATCGTGTAAAAAGGCATCTACTGCCACCTCATTTGCTGCATTTAGCACACAAGGCATATTGCCGCCCTTATCCATTGCCTCGTAGGCTAGTCCTAAATTGCGAAATGATTTTAAGTCAGGTTGCTCAAAGGTAAGCGATGGGTAATTCAAAAAATTAAATCGAGGAAATTTTGATGGCAACCGGTTTGGATAACCCAACGCATATTGAATGGGCAGTTTCATATCAGGCAAACCCATTTGCGCTTTCATAGAGCCATCTTCAAACTGCACAATCGAGTGAATAATCGATTGTGGATGCACAATCACCTCAATTTTATCTCTATTTAAGTTAAATAACCATTTGGCTTCAATCACTTCCAGCCCTTTATTCATTAAAGAAGCCGAATCAATGGTGATTTTAGCCCCCATATCCCAATTAGGATGTTTAAGCGCTTGTGCTTTGGTTACCGTTTTAAGATATTCAATATCTTTACCTCTAAAAGGCCCACCCGAAGCCGTTAAAATAATCTTCTCGATTGGGTTATGAAACTCACCCACCAAACATTGAAAAATGGCCGAATGCTCCGAATCTACCGGATATAAATTCACGCCTTTTTCCTTGGCAAGGTTTGTTACCAATTGGCCTGCCACCACCAAGGTTTCTTTATTTGCCAAGGCAATTGATTTGCCTGCTTCAATGGCTTTTAAAGTAGGCTGCAAGCCAGCATAGCCCACCAAAGCCGTTAACACCAAGTCGATAGAGTCCATTTCAACTACCGAAGCCAAGGCGTTTTCGCCTGCATACACTTTTATATCCAATGGGTTTAGTGCGGCTTGGACTTGCGCATATTTAGCCTCATTGCCAATAACCACCACATTGGGTCTAAAATGTTTAGCTTGGGTAATTAGTAAGTCCGCATTATTGCCTGCCGTTAGTACTTCTACCACAAAATGAGATTGATTTGCCTCAATCACTTCGAGTGCCTGTGTACCAATAGAGCCTGTGGCTCCTAATATCGCAATATGCTTGCGATCTTTATAATCTGCGGATTCCAATAAGTTATTTTCTGTAAGCGATTAACTCATCTGCTAATTTTCGATCGTTGGATAGGCGAGGTACTTTATTTTGCCCTCCTAATTTACCAATCGATTTCATATAGTTTCTAAACGAGTCGTTTTTAAGTGGTATAATTTCCAATTCTGATAACACATTACCCGATACGAGATCAAAATAATAGGTATTCAGTTTTTGCAGCTGCAAATCTAACTGATTTTGAAAGGATGCCAAATCATTGGGCGGATGTCTGAACTCAACAAACCATTCGTGCCGTGGGATTCCCTTTTCAGGAGCTACATTAGGTCCCACCGTAAACTCCACAATCTCTACTTCAGGAAACCTATTGATAGTTTCTTGCATCGCATTTTCTACTTCTTCTCCAATAACGTGCTCGCCAAAGGCCGAAATAAAATGGGTAATCCTGCCTGTAACTAATAAACGATGAGGGTGGGTTGATACAAATTTTACCGTATCGCCAATGCTATATCCCCAAAGACCAGCGTTACTATTAATGATAACCGCATAATTCACTCCCACTTTAACTTCCTCAATGCTAAGTCTGGTTGGACTCTCATTATAATACTCATCGGCAGGTATAAACTCATAAAAAACACCACTGTTGGTAAGCAAAAGTAGCCCTTCAGCCTCTTGACTATCTTGATACGCAATAAATCCTTCCGAAGCTGGGTAGGTTTCAATGGATGGAATTTCCTTGCCAATGGATTCGAAAAGTTTTTTACGGTACGGCTGAAAATTTACCCCACCATATACAAACATATTAAAGTTAGGAAACACATCCTTAATAGGGCGCCCTGTGCGCTCAATAATTCGATCGAAATACATTTGCACCCAAGGCGGAATGCCCGAAATCAGGCTCATATCCTTATCGATGGTTTCATCAATTATGTGTTCCAGCTTTTCCTCCCAATCATCAATGCAATTGGTTTGGTAGCTGGGCATTTGGTTGGTTTTTAAATAACCCGGCACGTGGTGGTTTACAATACCCGATAATCGCCCCGTATGAATGTCAGCCGTTTTACCCAATACCGGACTGCCCGATAAAAAAATCAATTTTCCATCCAAAAACTTACCGTCTCCCGACTCGTGCACATAATTTAGCAAGGCATCGCGTGCACTATTAATATGGTTTGGGATGGAATCTTTAGTAATAGGAATGTACTTTACACCCGATGTAGTGCCCGATGTTTTAGCAAAATAAGCGGGTTTACCGGGCCACAGCACATCGCTTTCCCCTTTCAATATTTTATCAACATACCCCTTTAAACCTTCGTAATCGTTGATGGGCACGGCTTGTTTAAATTCGGCATAAGAATTAACTCCAGCCAGTTTATGATCTTTACCAAAAATAGTTTGCTGCCCTTTTTGAATTAAATTATCTAAAATTTGTTGCTGAAATTTGCTGGGGTCTAACGCCCATTTTTGTTGCTGCCCAATAACGTATTTTGCAAAAGGTTTACTAAGCACTGATCTAAATCCCATGGCACAAAGTTAAGGGCATCTCTATTAATTGCTTGTGTCCTCTGGCTTTTTATGAGGTTTGTGATCAAGCCGTGGTTTCAAAGGCAGGCTAGGCTGGTGCCTGACTAGAAAGCACAACGAAAAGCACGATCCTCATAAAAAGCCCCTTTGGGTTAGATTAAAGCACTTACCCCCCTTGTTGGTGTTGTTTCACCAACAAGCACTCCAAATAACATTGATTGTTTTGAAAGAAATGACTAATTTACCACTATGGAATCTCAGCCAGTTTATTTTTTTACAGCTACAATTTTGAAATGGTTGCACCTATTGGAAAGTGATAAGTACAAAAATATCATCATAGACAGCATGAGTTACCTAGTTTCTAAAAATAAGTGTAGAGTTTTTGGTTTTGTTATTATGCCAAATCATTTGCATATGCTATGGCAAATGTGTGGTAGCCATAAAAAAGAAAACGTGCAACGAGATTTTTTGAAATTTACGGGTCAAATGATGCTAATGGATTTAAAAGCTAACGACCCCAAAGCCTGTGAGCCATTTTTTGTAAATTTAAGAGATAGAAAATATCAATTATGGAAAAGAAAATCATTGTCTGTTGAAATGTTTGGTAGAGAAGTGATGGAACAAAAATTAGACTATATCCATAACAATCCAGTACAAGGAAAATGGATGTTGGTAAATAATTTGATTGATTATAAATATTCTTCAGTTAGATTTTATGAACAGGATAATACAACTGACTTTCATTTCTTATCTCATTATATGGAATATTATGAAAGTTGAATTGAGGGTTGTTGGTGAAAACACCAACAACGGGTAGGCTTTTTATGAGGTTTGTGATCAAGCCGTGGTTTCAAAGGCAGGCTAGGCTGGTGCCTGACTAGAAAGCACAACGAAAAGCACGATCCTCATAAAAAGCCCCTTTGGGTTAGATTAAAGCACTTACCCCCCCTTGTTGGTGTTGTTTCACCAACAAGCACTCCAAAATAGAAAACAATAACGACAAAATGGCAATAATTCCATTGGTATAAATTTTGTTAGATTTAATGCACGATTACACATCAATTTTGGCAAACATCCGTTGTAGTGTAGGTTAACTCAAATTAAATACCAATGAAAAAATACATATCTATTATTTTGGTGAGTACTGCTGCTGGTTTTTTTGGCTCCTATTTATTTCAACAAGTAAACAAACCATTAAGCAAGCCGGAATTTACGGTTATATCTGATAGCAGCTCAACACCAAAAGCACAAATAATTAGCAATACCAACCCGTTATCAGAGCTTATTTCTAGTGATAATGATTTTGTTAATGCCTCCAAAACCAGTACGCAAAGTGTAGTTTACATTAAAAATATAAGTGAGCAAACCTACCGAATGTCGTTTATGGATATGTTTTTTTACGATGGAGACCGCACCACCCAACGGGTAAGCAGTGGGTCAGGTGTAATTTTTACAAGCGATGGTTATATCATTTCTAACAACCACGTGGTGGCCGAAGCAGACAGATTGGAAGTTATTATTGGCAAGGACACATACGAAGCTAAACTAGTTGGCACCGACCCTTCAACTGATTTATCAGTACTTAAGATTGAAGCTAAAAATTTAAGAGCCATTCCTATTGGCAGTTCGCACGATTTACAGGTAGGTGAGGGAGTTATTGCCGTAGGCAACCCTTTTAACCTTACTTCTACCGTTACCAGTGGTATTGTGAGTGCAAAAGCAAGGGCACTAAATATTGTACAAGATAAATTCCCCATTGAATCGTTTATCCAAACCGATGCCGCCATTAACCCTGGCAATAGTGGGGGTGCTTTGGTTAACCGAAAAGGTGAATTGGTAGGCATTAATACCGCTATCCTTTCACGAACTGGGTCGTATGCAGGCTATGGTTTTGCTGTGCCTGTGGATATTGTTAAAAAAGTAGTGGATGACCTTATTAAATATGGCGAAGTACAAAAAGCCATTATTGGAGCTGATGTGGCAGACTTAAGCCAAGACGTATCTAATCGGTTAGATTTAAAGTTAGAAAATTACGATGGCGTTCTTGTTACTTCTGTAATTAAAGGGTTTGCGGCTGAAGAAGTAGGCCTTAAAAATGAAGATATAATTATATCCTTAGATGGCACTACAGTAAATAGCAAGGCCGAATTTGATGAATTAATGAGTTATCGTTCACCTGGAGACCGAATTACCATTAAATGGAAAAGAGGAAATAAAAATTTTGAAAAAGGAGTAACACTCACCAATCGAGAAGGAACCACAAAAATTTTAAAACGTGAACTGTTCACTTCTGAGTATTTAGGAGCAGATTTGGAGATTATTTCCAAGGTAGAGCAAGATATGTTTAATATTAATAATGGTGTTAAAATAACCAAACTATATAATCAAGGTCTTTTGGCAAGGTTAGGTTTAGAAAACGGCTTAATCATTACCTATATAAACGATTATAAGATTGATACACCTCAAAAATTGGCAAATATTTTATCCAAATTAAGAGGTAAAATTAGAATTGAAGGAGTTAGTAAATCAGGCACAAAGGGGTATTATACTTTTTATCTGAGGTAGATTACCAGCTAAACCCAAGACCCAACGAAATGGAAGGAAACGGAGGCTCCACTCCTCCAAAAGCCCTTCTAAATTCAGCACTAAGCTCTGTAATCAGCACTAATCCTATTTGGTAATGAAATCCGAATGAGCTTTTACTGTTTCGAAAGGATTTTCGAGAACCATATTCAACAGCCCACCCAACAATCTTCCCAAAACCTCCATCTTTATAGCTAATATTTATAAACCCTCCATCTTTTGTCGGTCGCCAGTGAATTTTAACTCCTGCAGTGAATCCCCTATAACCAACCCCAGCATGAATACCAATATTATCGGAAGCCCTAAACTCATAATCGATACCAATAAGAGAAAAGCCTCCTATTTGATATCCAACAGCAACCACATTTCTGGAGCCTAACACCGTACTCTCATCGTCTTCTAATATTACCTTTTCTTTTTTATATATCGATGGTTCATCAGGCACCAAAGCAAAGTCATAGATAAACTCTTTAATTGTTGTAATTATTAATTGTCCATAATCATCGCTATAAAAATTGCCTGTAAATGTTTTCTCTAGTTTATTCGAGTACAATATTGTATCTTCCAAATTAATTTGTGCATGAAAGGTTACTGTAACACTACTGTTAGACGGTTTTGTTTTTTCTGTCACGACAACTTCCTCAATCAACAATTGCAACCCAATTTGTTCTTCTTCTTGAGGGAAAGATCTTGCAATTAGAGACTCTAATTCTCGTTTGGTTCCTAATTCAAACTTCAATGTTGAAACCTTTGTTTTGCTATCAAGTTTCGAAAACCCAATAATATCTGTATTGGTATTATCTTGAATTTGACTAAAGAAGAAGTTTCGGGTTTCAAAGTCATTTATCCCATAATCAGCTAAGCTAATTTTGATATGTTCTTGTGCTACCATCTGCAAACTGCAAAAGAGAACTATTAGTGTTGTAAAAATTTTCATTTGGTAAATAATTAGCATACTAATATCCATCAATTATATTCCATCTACTAAGATTATTAGCTATTTTAGAAGCATAATTATTTTTTATGGAACATTCAGGAAAACATTTTATCGCTATTATTGGGGGATCTGTGGCAGGTTCCGAAGCGGCTTTTATCTTAGCCGAAAAAGGGTTTAGGGTTGTGGTATTCGATCAAAAAAACTTGCCATACGGCAAAATTGAAGATGGTTTGCCCAAATGGCATATAGGTTTGCGCGATAAAGAAGAGCAGAAGATAGATGAGCGGCTAAGCCACCCCAACATACGATTTGTACCAGGCGTTCGATTAGGTCGAGATGTAACTTTAGACCAATTAGCCAAAGAATGGAGTTTTTCTGCCGTAATTATTGCCATTGGGGCTTGGCTCGACCGCAAACTGCCAATTGAAGGTATTGATGCGTTAAGAAACAAAGGCTTAATTTACCAAAACGACTTATTGTTTTGGTATAATCACCGCCACGAGCCTGATTATAAAGGTCTAAATTACAGCTTGCCCGATGGCACGTGTGTTATTGGAGGCGGCTTGGCTTCCATTGATGTGGTAAAAATGGTGATGATTGAAATTGCCCAAAAAGCCCTCAAAAAACAAAAAGGGGTTGAGATAGATTTGTTCACTTTTGAGAAAAAAGGAGTAGCTAAAATACTGGAAGAAAATAAAACTTCTTTAGATGAATTAGGGCTTAAAGGCTGCACACTATTTTATCGAAAAAGAGTGCAAGATATGCCTTTATACCCACGTAAAGGCGACTCGCCTGCCGATATTGAAAAAGCACAACGGGTAACTCAAAAACTGTTATTAAACTACCAAAGCAAGTATTTATTCCGTTTTGAAGGCTCTTGTGCACCCAAAGGGGTTAGCGAAAAAAATGGAAAATTAGTAGGAATAACTTTTGAAAGAGTTCCAGGAAAAGGCGACAACTCTCCTCCTGAAATCTGCAAATTTGATACAGAACTCGTTATTTCATCCATTGGCAGTTTACCCGAAGCCCTCCCGAGCATCCCTTACAAAGGAGATTATCTAAAAACCTATGGTGAATTTGGCCATAAAATAGAAGGGTTCGATAATGTGTTTGCCATTGGCAATGTAGTTACAGGCAAGGGTAATATCATAGATTCTAAAAAGCACGGAAGAGAAATTACGGGTAAAATTATTGAAGGTCATTTTGCTGATATTAAGCTTCACGATCCAATGGAAGAAAATTACCGCAACTATTTTCGTAAAATTGAAGCAGGTGTTGAAACAAGTTTAGGTGCTGTAGTTACCGAGCTAGACCAATGCAAAATACACCCTGACGAGGATATTCAGCGGATTTTAACAATAACCAAGGAACTGCAAGAAAAAGTTGGTTTTGATGGTGACTACCAAAAATGGGTTAATAGTTGGCGACCTGAAAGGTTGGAAAGGATGCTTGCCAAAACATAGAGTTGCAATCTCAATTAACAAGATAGGGATAATAAACTAAAGGACCCCTCTATTTTCTATACAAGCAAGTTCTAGTTATAGTGTAGCTATTTTCTTTATGCAGCAATATGCCTATAGCACTATTTGTAAAAGCTGTGCGAATGGTTTTATTGGTGTAAAGCTCTTTTTTAACTAATTGAGTGTCTTCCAAGTAATACATATAGTTTTCGTAAAAATTAACTTTAGAGGTTTGAGCTTCCACTTTTCTTAAAAAATTACCAAGGTTATCAAATACATAAATACCCGAATTTTTATCTACTAAAAACACCTGATTTTGAAACTCTTTTATATAAACAAAATCATTATCGGCATTTTCTATAATGGTGGTTAATAGTGTTTCGGATTCTATTCTTTTTAATATAGTATTATACTTAATAAGTCTAAACCCACTTGCTTCCATCACCCAAATGTTATTATCCTGGCTTTGTGTAGCTATGTCAATATAATCCAGCGGTATATCTGATAAGTTGGTGCGTGTAGGGCTCGAAAGAAAACGATTGGTAAGTACATACTCCTGAAAAAAATCATAGAAGGCAAAAATATAGAGGCCATTGCCTGCATCTAATAATTTGGTGTCGCCTACTTTAAGCGGAGAGTAGGTATAAAGAGAGTCTAACGTGGGCGATAGTTTTGTAATAGTCCCTCCTTTAAAGGAAAGGTAAATATTGCCGGACGTATCATTGGAATAGTCGATAATGGTGTTATTAAAGCAAATAGAATCCTTTGGGTTAGGATTTTGTGCAACCAAAATAGAGGGAAGCAAAGAACTTATAAGAAAGAATAATTTAGTTCTCAAAATCAATTAGTTCTAAATTTCCATCTTTAATAAGTGCATACCTTGAGTGATTAACCCATTCGCCTAAATTTATATACCTGCTATTTGTTGCTACTGCCATATCTAAATGCAAATGGCGATGCCCAAAAATGTAATAATCGAAATGTTTTTGCTCTTCAATTTGCTTACAATATTGAAATAGAAACTCTTTTTCTTGAAAGGATTCGCCTTCAAAATCAGCATTATTAATACGGCTGCTTTTAGACCAAAACTGGCCTAATGCCAACGAAAAGTTGGGGTGTAATCTGGAAAATAGCCAACGTGCCACTTTGCTTTTAAACAACTTTTTGAGCAACTTATATTTGCCATCCCCAGGCCCTAGTCCATCGCCATGCCCCACCAGTAATTTGGTAGTGCCAATATGCAGTTCTGCCGGTTCATGATAAACGATGGCTCCCAACTCTTCTGAAAGGTACTCATTCATCCACATATCATGATTGCCAGAAAATATAACTACCTGAATTCCACTGTCGGTTAGTTCGGCAATTTTTCCTTGAAAGCGAGCAAACCCTTTGGGCACTACTTTTTTGTATTCGAACCAAAAATCAAAAATATCGCCTAACAAAAATATGGCAGCAGCATCTGGTTTAATCGAATCGAGCCATCTAATAATTTTAAGCTCCCTTACTCTGCTTTTGCTTAAATTAGGAGTGCCCAAATGAAAATCGGAAGCAAAATAGACGTTTTTACCTTGCAAAGGTTCTATGTGGATTTCGATCATAGCTGAAAATTAGTACAAGAATTGGAAAGCTGTATAAATTGGGCAATGTAATTACAAAAAAACTGTTTGATTAGCGGTTTGAATATGGTGCGTTTGGCACTTCAAAGTTATAAACTTTCAGTTTTTAACTACATTTTTTGTTGGCAGCTGTAGTCTATCGATTATCATTCTATTTCTTCTGACCAGAAGGTCTTTTTATCTATCTTCACTATTTGTTAATAATTGTACCGTCTTGTACCAATAATAAAAACTCGATTTGTCAGGCTGTCGTTTTAAGCGGTTTAAGAAGTTCAAATCCTGATTTTTAATGCTTAATTCTTTTATACCTTGCCCGCTGTAGTATTCAATAGGAGATAAATTCTTGTGTAAAATTTTGGCTGATAAATAAGCTATTCTTGCCGAAGCAGGTATCGCATCATCAATTCTAAAATTACCCACCATTAAGAAACCTGTACCAAAAGCTCTTATCCCTTTTTGAAGTTCTGCAAATTTTGATTTTTCATCAGCCGTACCACTGCCTCTTTTGGCTAAAATTAAGCAGGTATCAATTGTATCTTGGAGTACTAATTGAGGTGTTAGTACTGATTTACCCTTGGATGGTTTTCTGTATTCAATTTCTTGTTTAGCAAAAGAGTCAAAGCTTTTAGCAACAGTTTCAATATTATCTATTTTTTCAAAGAGTTTCTTCAAGTCAAATAACTGTTTACAAATTTCCATTGAAAATGGTTGATTGTCTTTCCCTTTGAAATATGGAATTCCAATTGTGTTGGGAGCAAAAGCAGTAAGTTTGTCACCAGTAATTGCATCAATAGTTGGCATTGTAACCAATGTTTCATCATCAGTTTCAATCCATTTTGTTTGAATAGGTTTTTCAGCCAGTTCGGGATAGATGGAGTTTTCTATTAAAATATCTAGCCGTATCGCCCCAGCGTATTTTCCTTTTGTTGCTGAATTAAAAGTGAAAGAATAATGTGCTTTTGGCACTCCAGATTGATAACTGCGGTGTTCATCTAATTCAAATGAATTAAAATTTGATGATTCTACTACTTTTTGTAAGATGGCTTCTAAGGTTTTTCTGTCTGTATTACAAATGATATCAATATCAATTGAAAATCTATTACCTTCTTCGAGTAGGATTACTAAACTGGTACCACCCTTGAAGATAAAGTCAAGTCCATTGGTTTTTATACGCTCTAGCAAGTGAAGTGCATAAACCATTTTTTCAAGAATAGCTTTATCTATTCGTTTATGCTCTTTTTCTTTTTTGAAAGCATCCAACCATTCTTCAGTAAAGCAATGTTCTTTTATCATTCGATTATATCTTTTACAAGGTGATACATATGGTTGGTCATAAATTGCTTAATATCTTGCTCTTTTTCTCTTCGTTTAGCATAACTTAATAATTTGGTGTAGTTGAGTGTATATTTTTTTAGTGCGTTTTCATACACATACACCAATTCAGCTCCTTGGTAGAAATAGAAAAGCCTATTTTCGGTAAAAAGATCTACCAGTATTTTTTCAAGTAAAGGGGTGTAGAATTTGGTTTTCTTTTCCGTCCGTTTTAAAATAGGTGACCTTGTAATTAGTTTTTTTATGATAACAGGGGTTTGGCTTTCTGAAATATAAAAGTCAATGGTTTTTTTATCAGGATTTAAATAGAAGTCAAACCGAAAAGAGTCTTTGAGCTCAAAATAGAGAGATTCAACGAATTTTTTTTCAATTTCAATAATGATTAATTTTTTGCCTGATTGATGTTGTGAGAATTCATTTATCCAATCAGTGTCCCAAAGGCAATATTTAATTTCTTTAAATCGTTCAGAAATTACTTTGGTAAGTTTTAAAAGGTCTCCAGAAATTTCAGGTATGTACTTTGGTTTGTATGAAATGGTGTAGTAACCTCTTTGTATTGATTTAATAATATTCTTACTCTTAAGGTCATAAATTCTCCATCCAAAAGTTCCCTCTTTCAGGTCAGGTTCAAAATGCTTAAAAAAATCAAACAGCTCTTCTCTTGAAAAAGAATCTCTGTCTTTAAATTCCTCTACGAGTCCATTTTCTATAATTTTCGGCATTTTAAATCTAATTTATGCCAAAGATAGTAAATAATGGCAAATATTTGAAATCAAAAAAACGCCAGTAAATAAATTTACTGGCAAATATTTGAAATTATTATTGGCACTTGTCCCGTCCTGAAAAAGGTTGACTCTTTTTCCCGCTAAAGTATCGAATTGCACTAGCCTTCGCAAATAGCTCAGTAAGCTTATGGATGATAGTGTCTGTTACCTGCCGTTTATATAGTTCTATTATCAAACATTTATTTGTTTTATTTTAAAACATTTTTTAATTTTACACCGTATTAAAGCTAAAATCATACCATGAAAAACAGACTATCACAGGAAAAAATTGGTCAAAGACTGACGGGTCTTCGTAAAAGGCGAGGTTTTTCCCAAGAAGATTTGTCGAAAGCTGTTAAGATTTCAAGGTCTTCTATAACTCAAATTGAGTTAGGTAATAGAAACGTTAATATTATGGAATTACAACGGCTGTCAATCGTACTTAGGTTTTCATTGGATGATTTTGTTTCTGGAGATTTTGGTACGGATCAGGATGTTGAAGATACCGTTTTCAAAGAACCTGAGACAGATAGAATTTCAGTTCCATCAATTAAGGTTGACAAGTTTAAGAATGTTTTGCTATACATACTCGAAAAGTGTGCGGGTAAGCCGAATGTTGGGGAGACAGTACTTTATAAGCTACTATATTTTTCTGATTTTAATTATTACGAGTTATATGAAGATCATTTGACAGGAGCCAATTACAGAAAGCTTCCTTTTGGTCCTGTTCCGCAAAAATTAGATTCTATTCTTCAACAAATGATTACTAACAATCAATTACAAAGAGTAAAAACTGATTATCACGGATACCTACAAACACGTTATTTGCCGTTGGAAAAATCGAATCTAACAGAACTAAGAGCAAGTGAGAAAGAAGTGATTGACAGAGTCATTGAACAATTCAGTGACTGGTCGGCCACAGCAATTAGTAATTTTTCTCATAAGGATATGCCGTGGTTGGCTTCCAAGGAAGGAGAGGATATTGACTATGAACTTGTATTTTATAGAGAAGCTCCGTTTTCTGTCAGAAATTATGGGGAGGAAATAGAAGAGGGTGGAATTTGAGGAGCTAGATGAGTATAAGAAGGATCTAAAGAAACTTCTTAAGAAATACAGGACTCTTAAGGATGATATTGAGACGGCCAAAAGAGTTTTAAATATTAAACCAGAAGCACGTCCACCTTTCAGTTTTCAAATTGATGGACTTGGGCTAGAAACCTGTATAATCAAGGTGAAAAAAATTGCTTGTAAATCTCTAAAGGGCAAAGGAGTGAATACTGGATTAAGGCTTATTTATGCCCATTTTGAACAATCGGCAGAAATTGTTCTTATAGAGCTATATCACAAGAATGATAAGGAAAATGAAGATAGAGATAGAATAAAGAGAAACTTTAAATAATAGGATTATGTCAAAAAATAAAAATCAGTTTGTAGTTCCAACAGAAAATGGTTGGGGCGTCCGGGGACAAGGTAATAGTAAATTAACTGTTAAGACTAGCACAAAAGTAGAAGCCTTGAAGTTAGGAACGCAGATAGCTAAGAATCAAAAATCTGAATTAACGATTCTAAAGCGGGATGGAAAAATTCAGAACAAAAACAGTTTTGGGAACGATCCATTTCCACCAAGAGATAAAAAGCACTGAAATGATAGATATTAGTAAAGAAAGGGTTTCAATAAATTGTCCAGATTGTAAAAGATCGATCAAAGTGACGATTGGGCAAGTTTCAAAACAGGCATCTGTTCGTTGCAATTGTGGGCAAAGTATTCAATTGGTGGACGACAAGGGTTCCAATAAAAAGGCCATTAGGGATATTAATAAGTCGTTTGAGGATTTAGAAAGAACCTTCAAGAAATTCGGAAAGTAGATTTGAATCAGGGAATCCAATGGCAGGTAACAAGCAGGTAACTTACCTGTATTATAGCTACCCACTTTAGGCACCTAACTGATTATACAAATGGCCTCAAAACAAGTTATTTATGGTTAACTCTTTTCAGCATCTGCCACTGGAGTATCGGTAGTTGGTTTCGAATCTTTTTCAGTACTGCCATTTAAAGAAGCCTCTTCATTCGTGGCTTTCTCTTCGGCCTCTTTTTTTATTTTAGCTTCTTTTTCTTCCGCCACTTTTTCTCGTTTACCTTCGTCTTCAATAAATGCCTCATACGTTGTTTGCTGATTAAACGGACGTTTACCAATCAGCCTTTCAAGATCTACCTGATATAAAATTTCTTTTTCTAAAAGTTCCTTGGCTAAAATTTCTAATTCTTTCCCTTTATGCTTAAGCAATTCTAGCGTTCTGGCGTAGGCATTTGTAATAATTTTTTTAGCCTCCTCATCTATTATTTGAGCCGTAGCTTCTGAATAAGGCTTATTAAAGTTATATTCCTGTTGTTTAGAACTATAAAAAGACACATTGCCAATTTTATCGTTCATGCCATAAATACTTACGATGTTGTAGGCTACTTGGGTAACTCTTTCCAAATCACTTAGCGCACCGGTAGAAATTTTACCGAAAATTATTTCTTCTGCTGCCCTGCCTCCAAGTGCCATACACATTTCATCAATTAACTGATCGGTTTGGTATAAAAACTGCTCTTTGGGTAAATACTGGGCGTATCCTAAGGCGGCTAATCCTCTAGGTACAATACTCACTTTTACCAAGGGGTCAGCATGTTCTAAAAACCACCCTGCTACCGCATGGCCTGCTTCGTGGTAGGCCACAATTTTCTTTTCTTCGGGCGAAATAATCTTGTTTTTCTTTTCAAGCCCACCGATTACACGGTCAATGGCATCTTGAAAATCAATCATGTAAATCGCTTTCTTATCTTTACGAGCCGCAATAAGCGCAGCCTCGTTGCACACATTGGCAATTTCTGCCCCAGCAAAACCGGGTGTTTGAGCAGCTAGTTTTTTAGAGTCAATTTCATTACTCAATTTTAAAGGTTTTAAATGTACCTTAAAAATCTGATTTCTGCCCACAATATCAGGTTTATCAATGGCTATTTGCCTGTCAAATCGACCTGGTCGTAGCAATGCGTTATCTAACACATCGGGGCGGTTGGTAGCGGCTAAAATAATAACTCCTGAATCGGTTGCAAACCCATCCATTTCTACTAATAATGAGTTAAGTGTATTTTCACGTTCATCATTACCACCGGGCATTTGGCCTTTGCCTCTGGAGCGACCAATGGCATCAATCTCATCAATAAAAACAATACAAGGCGCCTTTTCTTTGGCTTGTTTAAACAAATCTCTTACTCTGGCGGCACCCACACCCACAAACATCTCAACAAAATCTGAGCCCGAAAGCGTAAAGAACGGAACAGCAGCTTCGCCTGCTACTGCCTTGGCTAGCAAGGTTTTACCTGTACCCGGAGGGCCTACAAGCAAAGCTCCTTTGGGTATTTTACCGCCAAGCGTTGTAAATTTTGCCGGGTTTTTTAAAAAATCTACAATCTCTTTTACCTCTTCTTTGGCTTCTTCAAGCCCTGCTACATCGTTAAAAGAAATCTTTACTTTATTATCGGCATCAAATAGAGCCGCTTTTGATTTGCCTATATTAAAAATTTGACCTCCAGGCCCTCCTTGCCCAGTCATTCTACGCATCATAAACCAAAACCCGAATAATATTAAGAGCAAAAATCCCCAATTAAAAATCATTGCCGTAGGGTCTCCACGCTCTTCAATGCCGTAATCAATCTTATTATCTTCTCCCAGCTTGGCATTAAGCTCTTTTACTTTATCATCCCATTTATCGGCCGATAGTACTTTAAATTTATACTGCGGTCCGGTTTCAGCATCACCAATGGTAACTCTGTTTTCAAGCTCCATTTTGTATTTTACATTCGAAAGGGCTTCTTTTTTCAGTTGCACTTCCACAATGTTTTGGTCACGAATAAAAGTAACTTTTTCAACATCGTGGCTCAAGGCCATTTCGGAGAACCTGCGTTCAGAAATTTCCACCAGAGAATTGCTGTTGTTCATCCAAAAAATAGATGAGATTACCAAAACCAAGGTGATAATAACCCATAACTGATAGTTTTGTTTGGGTTGGGGTAATTTAGGAGGGGTTATTCCTTTCTTTTTATTAGTCGCCATTTATGCGTTTATTTTCTTAATTTACAAAATATTGGTGGGTTATTCCACCTCTGTTATCTCGGCATCGGCCCATAAATCTTCGATGCCATAAAAAATTCGCGAGTCATTCGAAAATATATGTGATACAACATCTACGTAGTCGATCAATACCCACGATTTATTGTTATTGCCTTCTTTATGCCAAGGAGATTGTTTACTTATTTTAAATACTTCACTTATTACTGATTCTGAAATTCCTTCCATATGCGTATCAGAGTTGCCCGTACATACTACAAAAAAATCAGCTACGGCATTATTAACCTTTCTTAAATCTAATACTCGAATGTCAGCTGCTTTTTTCTCCTGCATTCCTTTCACAATCAACTGGCTTAATTTATCAGATGAGAATGACACTTCTTTTTTACTCATGTACTAACTTTGGCTTACTCGAATCACTTTTACAAAAATACTAAAAAAGAGTGTATAAAATCCCTGCCAAGCTAGGCTTTAAGTCTAAATTAGTTCATTACCTGCCAAGCTGTCATTCAACTAACGAGATTGCCGCCAATTTGTTGAGAAAAGGCTTTGAAGAGGGAAGTGTGATAATTACCGATAACCAAACTGCCGGATTGGGGCAAAGAGGTAATGTTTGGAAAACAGAGCCCTATAAAAATTTAACCTTTTCATTGATTTTGAAGCCTGATTTTTTGCCAATAACTAAGCAGTTTTTACTAACTCAAGTGATTAGCATTAGCCTTGTGCAAGTTATTCAATCCTATGTTTCTTCGCTTGTAAAAATTAAATGGCCCAACGATATATATGTTGGCAATAAAAAAATAGCAGGTATCCTCATTCAAAATATTGTAAAAGGTAAAGAAATTGAACATTCAATTATTGGTATTGGTTTAAATGTTAATCAAGTAGATTTTGGTTTGATTAATGCTACTTCTTTGTTTAAAATTATACATTCGCACGTTGAGTTGAACCTTATTTTGGGGGAGTTGTTGGAGGTCATATCAAAAAATTATGAGGAGTTAAAAAACAGGAATGAGCAAGTGCTTAATACCGAATACCTCGAGTATTTATTTGGGCTTGATGAAGTAAGAAAGTTTAGAGCCGAAAATGAATTTTCAGGAAAAATTATAGGTACAGACCCTTTGGGGAGGCTGCTGATAGAAACCAGTACTGGGATGCAATGTTTTCAAAATCAGGAAGTTGAATTTATTTTTTAGGGTGGCTACTTCTTGTCTTTTTTATAACTAAAACTCAAGTACGACAGAATACCACCAAAGGCGTTGAGCATTTCTTGTTGAATATCGGTAACAGCCTTACTGTTTATTTTGAGCAGCAAAAATCCATAAATGCCATTTAAGCACACAACAATAGGATTGGTAATGGTGTAGTCTGAGGTTTCTATTTGCTTTTCTATAAAGGGCATAGCCTCAAATGCCAGTTTTTTATACGTTTCATCCTTTTTAAGTAAATTTTCATGAAGTGCTGTCAGCTCCAGCACTAACTGGTTTAACTCATCCAAATGGCCTTTTGTATGAATTTTTTCCTTTTGCATATTTTCAATTAAGGAAGCATACCATAAAATTTGTTCTTTTTTCTCTGAAGCACTCACAGGTATATTGGCAATTAAATAATCAGTAATTTTAGTTAAATCAAACTCAAATGTTCGCACTAAATCTTCAGATTTATACATATGTATAATGTATTCCGAAATATTTTGAGCCTTAAGCTCCTCTGCCTTTATCATTTTTTTTAAGCAAAGGTATTGGTAGATTTTGATAGCTCAAATGATTTCTGGTAACATTCACCCATTAAAGCTACCTTTTTAGCCACTAGGGCACGAAGTCTCCAAGTTTCACAAAAAGTTATGTACTTTAAGTTATTATTTTGTGGTTCTTTGCCCGCTAGGCTAGCGGGTGGTGGCTATATTTTTTTTGGGTGAGTTACGATTTCTGCCCCTAGAATTAATTTTACTCGCATCAATTCGGATTTAAATCCATATTTTTGCACCTCGTTTCGCAAAACGCCTTATATGGATAGAATTAGAAATTTTTGCATCATTGCACATATTGATCACGGTAAAAGCACCTTGGCAGATAGATTATTAGAAACCACGCAAACCGTGGCAGATAGAGATATGAAATCGCAGTTGCTCGACAATATGGATTTGGAGAGAGAGCGGGGAATTACCATTAAGAGCCATGCAATTCAAATGGATTATTTGTACGATAACGAAAAGTACACACTTAATCTAATTGACACCCCTGGCCATGTTGATTTTTCGTATGAAGTATCTCGTTCCATTTCGGCATGCGAAGGCGCTTTATTAATTGTAGATGCTTCGCAAGGCATTGAAGCACAAACTATTTCTAATTTATACCTAGCGTTGGAGCACGACTTGGAAATAATTCCGGTGTTGAATAAAATTGACCTGCCAGGGGCTAACCCAGAAGAAGTTACCGATCAAATAGTTGATTTATTGGGCTGTAGCCGTGAGGATGTTATTCATGCCAGTGGTAAAGAAGGATTAGGAATAACCGATATTTTAGAAGCCATTGTTGAACGTGTTCCAGCACCTAAGGGAGATGTAAATGCACCATTGCAAGCCTTAATTTTCGATTCGGTCTATAATTCCTTTAGAGGGATTGAAGTCTATTTTAGAGTAATGCAGGGTAAAGTAAGGAAGGGCGACAAGGTTAAATTTGTTAATACAGGCAAAGAATATAATGCCGATGAAATTGGCATACTTAAATTAGAGCAAGAAGCTCAGGAAGAAATTTCAACTGGCAATGTAGGGTATTTAATCTCTGGTATTAAAGTGGCTAAAGAGGTTAAAGTGGGCGATACCATTACCCATGTAGATAACCCCTGCAGCGATTCCATTCAAGGGTTTGAAGAGGTAAAACCCATGGTTTTTGCAGGTATTTACCCTGTGGAAACCACCGACTACGAGGAGCTTCGTAACTCGATGGAAAAATTGCAGCTTAATGATGCCTCCTTAGTGTGGGAGCCTGAAACTTCTGTGGCTCTGGGCTTTGGCTTTCGATGTGGTTTCTTAGGTATGTTGCATATGGAAATTGTGCAAGAACGGTTGGAACGTGAATTTGATATGACGGTGATTACCACCGTGCCTTCGGTTCAGTTTCATGCGGTATATGCCGATGGGCGTAAAGTTGATATTAATTCACCAGCCGAAATGCCAGATCCTGGTTCAATCGACTATATGGAAGAGCCTTTTATCTCTGCCCAAATAATTACAAAAGCAGAGTTTGTAGGGCCTGTTATTTCATTGTGTATGAATAAACGTGGCGAAATTAAAAACCAAGTGTATCTTACTTCGGACCGGGTAGAACTCTCGTTTGAATTGCCACTAGGCGAAATAGTTTTCGACTTTTTTGATAAGCTGAAAACCATTTCAAAAGGATATGCCTCACTCGATTATGAACTTATTGGATTTAGGCGCTCAAACGTGATTAAGCTCGATATAATGCTTAATGGCGACCCTGTGGATGCGCTTTCGGCCGTGGTGCATAGAGATAAAGCGTATGAATGGGGCAAACGATTGTGCGAAAAACTGAAAGAGCTAGTGCCTCGACAAATGTTTGAAATAGCTATTCAGGCTTCGATAGGGCAAAAAATTATTGCCAGGGAAACAGTAAAAGCATTGCGTAAAAATGTGCTGGCTAAATGTTATGGGGGTGATATTTCTCGTAAAAGAAAGCTACTCGAAAAGCAGAAAAAAGGTAAAAAGAGAATGCGACAGGTTGGCAATGTTGAAATTCCGCAAGAAGCATTTATGGCGGTTTTACAAATTGACTGATAAAGACGAAGGATATTAGACAAAAGACACAAGATTAACGCCTGTATCTTGTGTCTCTTGTCTAACGTCTTATATCTATAAAAAATAAGGCATGGCAGTAATATTAGACGGAAGAAAAGTATCAAAGGAGATAGAAGAAGAAATAAAAGCTGAGGTATCGGCTTGTACTAAAAATGGGCATCGCCCTCCGCATTTAGTGGCCGTACTGGTGGGCGAAGATGGCGCCAGCGAAACCTATGTTACCGCCAAGATGAAGGCTTGCGATGAAGTGGGCTTTAAATCATCGATGATACGATATGATGCCACCGTTACCGAAGAAATTATTCTTGCAGAAGTTGATCGGTTAAACAAAGAGGAGGGCGTAGATGGCTATATTGTTCAGTTGCCTTTGCCTGCCCATATTTCTGTAGAAAAAATTATTGACCGCATAGATACCACCAAAGATGTGGATGGTTTTACCCCAGCCAATTTTGGCAAAATAGATCAGGAACACCATAGTTTATTGCCTGCAACACCTATGGGCATTATTGAGCTTTTAAAACGCTATGTCATTAAAACCAAAGGAAAACACTGCGTTGTGGTAGGTAAAAGTCATATTGTTGGTATGCCTATGAGCATTCTTTTAGCAGGCCCTGGCGATGCAACCGTAACACTTTGCCATATTCATACCAAAAACCTTGCAGCCCATACTCGCCAAGCTGATATTATTATTGTAGCCGTAGGCAAGCCCGGCCTCATTACAGGCAATATGGTAAAAGAAGGAGCTGTAATAGTGGATGTAGGCACCACCAGAGTGGCTGATAGTTCTAAAAAGAGTGGTTTTGCGCTTAAAGGAGATGTTGACTTTGCTTCGGTTGAGCCTAAGGCTTCACATATTACTCCTGTACCTGGTGGAGTAGGACCCATGACAATTGCCTCTCTTATTATGAATACCATGATTGCCTATAAAAAAAGGATGAATCTTTAAGTGAAGTGATGGAACGTTATAAAGTAATGGAAACCTTTTACTCTATACAAGGGGAAGGCTATCATACAGGCAAATCTGCTTTTTTTATCCGTTTGGCCGGTTGCGATATTGGCTGCTCGTGGTGCGATGTAAAGGAATCATGGGGCGTTGAAAATGCCACAAAAAAATCGGTTGATGAGCTGGTGGCAGAAGCGGTTTTGCACAAAGCAAAAAGGGTTATTATTACAGGAGGTGAGCCTGCCATGTATAATTTAGAAGCTTTAACAAAAGCACTTCAGCAGGTGGGCATTCAAACTCATTTAGAAACTTCGGGGGTTTATAAAATTACGGGTAAGTGGGACTGGGTTTGCATTTCGCCTAAAAAATTTAAGAAACCATTAGACACTGAAATGGTTAAAGCGGATGAGCTTAAAATAGTGGTGGTTAATAAATCTGATTTTAGCTGGGCCAAAGAACAGTCAGCTACTGTAAAGGCAAGTTGTAAACTATTTTTGCAGCCTGAGTGGGATAAATCCACCAAAGTGATGGAGAGTATTAATGAGTATGTGAAAGAATTTCCTATTTGGCGAATATCTTTACAAACTCATAAGTATATGAATATTAGATAATGCGCTATTTATTAATTTTGCTCTTGCCATTACTGTTCACTGGCTTTGCCAGCGCTCAATCCTATACTTCAAAAAACAAAAAAGCAATAAAACTTTATACCGAAGCTCGCACATTGATGGGGGCTCGGGCGTTTGATAAGGCGTTTGATAAACTGCAAGCTGCTCTTGCCAAGGATCCTAATTTTGCCGAAGCCTATTTAAAGTTATCTACCATTTATCGGATTAGATTTCAAGACAGCTTGCAAATGAATTGCTATAAAGAAGTGGTTACCAGATATCCTACTACGACCAGGTTTGCAAGTGCATGGTATTATTTAGGGTTACACGATTTTAATGAAGGGTTGTATGAATCCGCATTAACCAACCTTGGTGAATATCAGCGCCTGACCTCACACAAGGGAAAATATGCAAGCAAAGCCAAATTAATGCGTGAAAATTGCGAGTTTGCAATTACCTACAAAATCAATGATTTTCAGTTTAACCCACGGCCATTGCCGCCCAACGTAAACCAGTTTAAACAGCAGTATTTTCCGGTTTTAACCGCTAACCAGCAAGCGTTAATTTTTGTAAAGCGTGAAGAAAACGAGGAAATTATGTTGAGTACTAAGGATAAACAAGGAAACTGGAGCAATCCTGTTTCCATATCCAGCAATATAAATACAGAATTTAACGAGGGCACTTGCACCATCTCAGCCGATGGCAGAAAATTGGTCTTTACCTCCTGTATGGGGCGAAAAGGTTATGGAAGTTGCGATTTATATGAGAGTACTAAAGTAGGAGATGAATGGAAAGCACCCAAAAATATGGGAAGCAACATTAACTCAACTGCATGGGACTCACAACCAAGCTTAAGTGCAGATGGAAGAACCCTGTACTTTGTCTCCAACAGGCGTGGAGGCTTTGGACGAAGAGATATTTACGTATCTACGCTAACTGAGCAAAACGAGTGGTCGAAACCACAAAATGTTGGCATAGATATCAATACCGCTTTTGATGATATTTCGCCTTTTATACACCCCAACGGACAACGGCTCTATTTTGCCACAGATGGTAGGCTGGGCTTTGGTGGCTACGACATCTATTTTACAGAAAAAGAAGAATTGGGCTGGGCAAAACCCACTAATTTCGGGTATCCTATTAATACCCATAATGATGAGGTCTCTATGTATATTTCATCCGATGGTAACAAAGGTTATTATTCGCATGAAGAAAAAGAAGGAGATAGCTTTACCAGCATTTTATTCGAAATAGATATTCCTCCAACGCTACAAATCGAACATAAAACCACCTATGTATTTGGTTTAGTGGTAGATAAAAGCACTAACACACCATTGGTGGCTGCTATTTCACTCATTGATTTAGAGACAGATAGTGCCATTGAATTGGTTACTTCCGACTCCATTAACGGCAGCTATTTAATTGTGCTTACAGAGGGCAAAGAGTATGGTTTATTTGCGGAGGCTAAAGGGTATCTATACAAGAGTATGAATTTTAACCTTAAACAATCTTTACTTGAACCTGTGGAGGTAAATATAGCCTTAGCTCCTATCAAAATTGGGTCTAAAATGGTGCTTAGCAATGTGTTTTTTGCGTTTAATAGTTACGAGCTTACCGGTACTTCAGAAGCTGAATTATCTAAGATGATATTGCTCTTAAAAGATAGCTCCATCGCTAAAGTTAAAATTGCGGGCTACACCGATAATGTAGGGAGTAATGCTTACAACCTAGAGCTTTCTAAACAGCGCGCAAAATCCGTTTACAATTATTTAATTGCCAATGGTGTAAGCAAATCAAGGTTAAGTTATAAAGGCTATGGAGCTACTAATTTTATATCCGATAATTCTACAGAATCTAACCGTTCTCAAAACCGAAGAATTGAATTTGAGGTGGTGGAGTAGGCTTGTTTTTTGATAACCTCTTATATAAGTAAATCTCAAGACCAGTGTCGTGTCAACTCTCTATTAGCCACCCAAACCTCCTTCTTTAGCCTGCTATGTGTTAAAAAACAGTTTCATAGCGTTGCGACCCCTTGTTGGTGTTGTTTCACCAACAAGAGGACGAGCGTATCCTACCGTAAAAGTACTTGTGCTATCGGGTTATGATAAAGATGCGTATGTACGGCAAGCGATAGAAGCAGGTGACCATGGCTTATATGGTTAAAGATGACCACCCAGATGAAATAGCAAAAGCCATACATACCATTAATTGGCGGAGGCAATTACTACTCGCCTGTGGTGTTTAAAAAGCTGGCTCAAAAAAATAATAGTACCAACCAAAAAGGCATTATGAAACTAAGTCCCAGAGAAATAAAAATACTTGACCTCTTAAGTAAAGGGTGTACTTCTGATGATATTTCAGTAAAAGCTGAAATGAATATTCACACCATTAAAACCTACCGAAAAAATTTAATGATTAAATTTAATGCCCAAAATGTAACACATTTGGTGGCATTAGCCATAGAAAAAGGCTATCTCGATGATTTAACCAGCTCATAGCCTTGCCAAAAGTTTTTTTAACCAGAGAACACAAACCCACTCAAAATATGCCTAAACAAACTTTTATACCCAAAAGGGGTGACCTTTTACCCTTTTGGGTATGCCTACTACCCCCAAAAGAGTTGGTTTACCTACCCTTTTGAGGATGGTTTAGTGTAATTATGCCTTGTAAGTTTGCGACAAATTTTAATGTAACTAACTATTTCTACTTTACTAAGATAAATAAAAGGAATAATATCTGCATTATAATTGGTTAAGTTATTGTTATTCAGTAAATTACGTTCTTAAATAATTTATTGTTAACCACCGATTGAATATAGTGATGACGAAAATTCAATCGGATAAAAAAATAGTTGAAAATTTCTTAACTCCTTGCAAATCCAGAACAACTGACCCATACCTTCAGGAAAAATTTTATATAATTGATTTTCAATGATTTGCGGTAAAGTCGTATTTTTGTAGTAGGATTTTAAAATGACCCCAACATGCCACAAACCAGCCTTCCTTTTTTCCCTGTAGAGATAGAATTAATCAATAATCATATTGGATTTCAAAAAAAAGCAGGTATTGTTTATTATTTTAATGGGGCTATGGCGGTATTTCAGCATTGTGAAAATGACTATGCGAGTTTTAGGATGTTTACCACCCAACTTGTTGTAAACGGTAATGCCAAACAAATAGAAGTAGTGAAGGCTTTTGGAGTAAGTGCCTCTAGTGTAAAACGTTGGACAAGAAAGTATAGAGAAAATGGTTCAGAAGCTTTTTTTTATCAAAGAATTGCCTGAAAATGAAATGTTTGAAAATGTCATAAATCAAAGAAAACACTTTTTAGATACCATAAAACTAATCGCCTATAGAGCAGAAACAGCCTTAAGTAATAGCATAAAACAGCATATGGCACATAAAGATGAATCGAGAGCTTTGTTAAAACAAATTTATAAAACAGATACAGATTTAATGGTAGATGAGCAAAACCAAATTCTAATTGTGCAAATACATAAATTAGCACATCGCAAAGACGATCTAGTATTAGAAAAACTCTGCAAACAATTAAACGAAACTCAAACTGAATTTCCTGACTCAAATTTTACATTATTCTATAAAGTGGGGTCAGCTTAATTCCCTTGGGTCAGTTGTTCTGAGGTTACTCATTTTTAGGGAGTTGTGTTTTTTAAAAGAATTTGAAAAAGTTTTCAACATTATTGCAACCTGCTGATTACCAGTAATTTAATTTTCAATAAAACATGCCATACGAGCGTCAGATTGGTGTTATTTTTTGGTCTGACTATCGTCCGACCTTGATTACCTTGTTAAAAAAACAACTAAATCGCTCAATCTAGGTCTTATTTGCAGCTACGCTGCGTTAGGAATAGTTCAGGTTAAACCAATTGCAAAAAAAAACTACTCTAGCCTTACAATTTTAGCCCCTAACGCATTAAGTCTTTTATCTATATTTTGATAGCCCCTGTCGATTTGCTCCACGTTTAAAATGCGGCTTTTTCCTTTAGCAGATAATGCTGCAATAAGCAAAGAAACACCTGCTCTAATATCCGGGGAGGTCATGGTAATGCCACGTAGTGAAACTTGCCTGTCAAGTCCAATAACGGTAGCTCTATGAGGGTCGCACAAAATAATTTTGGCGCCCATTTCTATTAATTTATCTACAAAAAACAGCCGGCTCTCAAACATTTTTTGATGGATAAGCACCGTGCCTTTGGCTTGTGTGGCCATTACCAAAATAATGCTCAACAAATCTGGGGTAAGGCCCGGCCAAGGAGCATCGGCTATATTCATAATAGAGCCATCAATAAATGATTCTATTTCGTAATGCTCTTGTGACGGCACAAAAATATCATCTCCAATAATTTCTAGTTTAACCCCCATTCGCCTAAACATGGTGGGTATTAATCCCAGGTTCTCCACCGAAACATTTTTTATGGTCAACTCCGATTGAGTCATAACCGCCATACCAATAAAGCTGCCAATTTCAATCATATCGGGCAACATAGTATGTTCGGTGCCGCTTAGCTGAGTAACTCCATTAATGGTTAACAGGTTAGAACCTATGCCAGAAATATTGGCGCCCATCCTGATTAGCATTTTACATAATTGCTGGATGTAAGGCTCGCAAGCTGCATTATAAATAGTGGTTTTTCCTTTGGCTAAAACCGCTGCCATAATAATATTAGCAGTACCTGTAACCGAGGCTTCGTCTAACAACATATAAGCCCCTTTTAAGTTAGAGGCATCAATAGAGTAATACCCCAGCTCTTTTTCGAAAACAAATTTAGCCCCAAGGTTTTGAAACCCGATAAAATGAGTATCAAGTCTCCTTCTACCTATTTTATCACCACCAGGCTGTGGTATTTTTGCTTTGCCAAAGCGCGCCAGTAATGGCCCTAAAATCATAATTGAGCCTCTTAAAGCAGAAGCTTTTTTTGTATATCCTTCTGTTTCGAGGTAATTTACGTTAACATTTTCGGCTTTAAATTTGTAAGACTCTTCGCCTAATTGAGTTACCTCAACTCCCATTACTCTTAATAAATCTATGAGTTTGATTACATCAACAATGGCAGGAATTTTATGGACAACTACTTCCTCTGAAGTAAGTAGTACGGCACATAATATTTGAAGTGCTTCATTTTTAGCTCCTTGGGCTTCGATAGAGCCTGAGAGTTTTACACCACCCTCGATTTCGAATACAGACATTAGTTTCTTCTTCTATTTCTGTTTTGATTTTTGTGCCCACTACTACTTTTCTTATGCCTGCTGTTAGAAGAATTACTAGCATTAGAAGATGTTCTAATACGCTCTTTGTACAAAGGCTCAAAAAGATTCTCGTCTTTAACCTTGGCAATATCAATGCTAAGTGCTCCTTCTGATAAGATTCCTATGTTTTTTACAAGTACCTCATCATCAACTATTTCTTTATTCCATGTTACATGGTAGCTCTTCATCAATTTACCAATATGGATAATGGCATCGTGCTTTTGAGCTTCATCTTCCATTTTTGATGCCTCTTGCACCATTAATTTAAGATTATAACCATAATGCTTAAAATTAATTTTGTGCGTATTATACCCAACATGTTGAGGTTTATTAATCAAAAACTCATCTGGCTTATCAAAAGGGCTATCAACATCGAGCTGATGTTTAGTCATTATATGTAAATCGTCCCAAAGTCTTTGGGTATCTTCGGGGTTGTCTTTAATGGTGGGCACTATCTGCCGCATTAACTCCACAACGCCTGTTGCATACCTCGATCTTTTTTCTTTGTCTTCTATGGTAAGCAAATGATCTGCTATCTTTTGCACATTTCGTCCAAATTCGCGTAATCTTAAATGCTTTCGCCCCGTGTTGTAATCAAACATATAATAATATTATGTGTGTATTTTTAGTTTAGCAAAGCTAAGTAATAATGTTTTCTCTCCAAAGTTATCGAATACTACGGTAGCTTTTCTACTTGTACCCGAATTATCTATTTCAGTAACTTTACCAAACCCAAATTTAGGATGCTCCACTTTCATACTTTCTTGCAAGTTGGAGGTATCGCTTGGCGCAAAATCGGCCGAAGGTGTATGCTGTAGTGAGGCCTTATTAATAGAAGGTTTTGTAGCACTACCACGTACCAAGTTCTTAGCATACTGACTGGTAACTTGGGTAACAGGCTGCGTAGTTCTCCCTCCAAACTTGCTACTTTCTTTAATAAATTTAGGGTCAATTTCATCGATAAACCTGCTTGGCTCGCAACTTTTAAGCCTGCCAAACCTATACCTGCTTAGTGCATAACTCAAAAACACTTTTTGCTCGGCTCTTGTAATGGCCACATAAAAAAGCCTTCTTTCTTCCTCTAAATCAGCCCTTGAGTTTAACATCATTTGCGAAGGAAAAAGGTCTTCTTCCATACCCACAATGTACACATTTTTAAACTCAAGCCCTTTGGCCATATGTATGGTCATCAACGTAACTTTGTCGTTATCATCATCGTCATCCCGATCTTGGCCGGTAAGCAAGGTTATTTCTTGCAAAAATGTACCAAGTTGTTTATCCTTTGGTTCTTCGCCACCCGTTACTTCTTCCTCATTATCAACAAATTCTTTTACGGCATTTAGCAGTTCTTGTACGTTTTCGTACCGATTAAGCCCTTCCACCGTTCTGTCTGCATATAAATCTTGAAGCAAGCCTGAGCCTTTAGCAATGGTATTGGCGGCTTCGTAGGCATCGTTCTTTTCAATCTCTATAGCAAACCTTTTAATGAGGGCAACAAATTCGCCAATGGCATTAGCGGCTCTACCCGGCACAATTTGGTTGGCATGTTGCAGCACCTCCCAAATAGACTTATTATGCTCATTGGCCACCACTATAAGTTTATTTACAGTGGTAGTACCAATGCCTCTTTTAGGTAAATTAATAATTCGTTTTAACGATTCTTCATCATTATGATTGATGCTAAATCGCATATAAGCAAGCAGGTCTTTAATTTCCTTGCGCTGGTAAAATGACAGCCCACCAATTATTTTATACTTAATATTTAGCTTACGCAACGACTCCTCCATAGCCCTCGATTGGCTATTGGTGCGATACAAAACGGCAAAATCTTTATTGTGAAATTGGTGCTGTGCCTTTTCTTCAAAAATGGAAGTAGCTACTAGTTTTCCTTCTTCATTATCAGACGCACTCTTTATTAATTCAATCTGAGTGCCTTCATCATTGGAGGTCCATACATTTTTTTTAAGCTGTGCTTTATTATAACCAATAATGCTGTTGGCAGCGTTTACAATGTTTTTAGTGGATCTGTAGTTTTGTTCAAGTTTAATTACTTTAAGCGTTGGGTAGTCTTTTTCAAAATTAAGAATATTCTGAATGTCGGCTCCTCTAAAAGCATAAATGCTTTGGGCATCGTCACCCACCACGCAAATATTTTCGCTTACGGCACTTAAATTTTTGGTAATTAAGTATTGCGAAATATTGGTATCCTGAAACTCATCTACCATTACATATTTAAACCGATGCTGGTATTTATTGAGTACTTCTAAATGATCTCTAAAAAGAATGTTCGTGTTAAATAATAAATCATCAAAATCCATTGCCCCTGCTTTAAAGCATCGTTCGGCATAAATTTTATAAATCTTACCCAGTTCTGGTCTTCGATTTTGGGCATCATCTGTTTTAAAAGCAGGGTTTGCATTATATTCTTTATAGGAAACTAACCGATTTTTTGCGCCTGAAATGCGGTTAAAAACAATATTGGCTTTATAGAGTTTATCATCTAAGTTTAGCTCTTTTACAATGGTTCTAATCAACGATTTAGAATCATCAGCATCGTAAATGGTAAAATTGCTGGGGTAGCCAATATGAGCAGCTTCGCTTCTTAAAATGCGTGCAAACACAGAGTGAAAGGTGCCCATCCAAATATTGCGTGCTTCCGAACCTATTACACCCTCAATTCGGTTACGCATTTCAGCAGCGGCCTTATTGGTAAATGTAAGCGAAAGAATATTAAAAGGGTCGATCGATTTTGATTTTATAAGGTGGGCAATGCGATAAGTTAAAACACGTGTTTTACCAGAACCCGCACCCGCAATAATCATCATGGGGCCTTCGGTAGTTGTAACCGCTTTGTGCTGGGGTTCATTCAATCCTTCTAAATAATCCATTAAGTTTGCTGTGCTATTTTATCAATTGACAAAGCTAACAGAACGTATTAAATATTTAACTTAATCTGTATGTCAATTAATGTATTTTAGATAAAATAGTAGCTTTGTAAAAATTTATAAATATGATGGAAGTTGGCAATGTTATCTTATCAGATGACATTAAAGATGAATTTTTTGTTTGCGACTTAGAGCGCTGTAAAGGCGCTTGTTGTGTAGAAGGCGATTTAGGGGCTCCGCTTACTGAAGATGAATTGGACATAATCGATTCCATTCAACAGGTAGTACTTCCATACTTATCGCCCAAAGGAAAAAAAGAAGTTGAAAACCAAGGTGCTTATATACTTGACGAAGAAGGTGATTATTCTACACCTACCATCGACAATAAAGAGTGTGCCTATGCCATTAATGATGCTCGGGGCATTTTAAAATGTGGTATTGAGCAAGCTTATTTAGACGGGAAAACGAGCTTTAAAAAGCCAATTTCTTGCCATTTATATCCCATCAGAATTTCTAGTTATACTAAATTTGATGCGGTAAATTACGACCAGTGGCATATATGCAAAGCTGCTTGCAGTAATGGAAAATCCTTAGGCGTGCCTGTTTATAAATTTTTAAAAGAGCCTCTTATCCGTAAATATGGAGAAGATTGGTATGGAGAGCTAACCTGCATTATTCATGAATAATGCAGGCTAAAAACAATAATTGAAGAAGATGAATAAAGTTCGTGTTTTATTTATTGGCATGCACCGTTTTGATAGGTCTCCCTCTCAACGTTATCGCTTTGAGCAATATTTCTCATTTTTAGAGACCAATAATGTGTATTGCGAACTCTCCTATTTAATTTCAGAAAAAGAGGACAAAATCCTTTACTCACCAGGGAAATATGTTGGCAAACTGCGAATCTTTATTAAAAGCTGGCTGCATCGGCTCAAAGATGTAAAGAGAGCCAATTCGTTTGATTACATTTTTATACAACGCGAAGCTTTTATGACGGGCACTACTTATTTCGAAAAAAAGCTGGCAAAGTCATCGGCAAAGCTCATCTTCGATTTTGATGATTCTATTTGGCTCGAAGATAAAAATGAAGCGAATGGAAAGCTTGCTTTTTTAAAGAACCCTGCTAAAACAGCAACTATTATAGCACTTTGCAACACCATTGTGGCAGGCAATAATTACCTAGCAAACTATGCCAAACAATACAATAAAAATGTAGTTATTATTCCTACCACAATTGATACAGAATGGTACAAGCCTGGTAGTAAAAAACAACATGAGCAAGTTGTTATAGGCTGGAGTGGGAGCTTTACAACCATTAAACATTTTAAAAGCGCCATTGCTGCTTTAGCTGAAATTAAAAATAAGTACGGCAACAAGGTCTCTTTTAAAGTAATTGGTGATGAAAATTATCGAAATACTGAATTAGAAATTATTGGAAATAAATGGCAGAGTAATACTGAAGTGGAGGACTTGCAGGACATTGACATTGGCATTATGCCCCTCCCCGATATTGAATGGACACGAGGAAAATGTGGACTTAAAGGGCTGCAATATATGGGTTTGGCCATACCCACCGTAATGTCGCCTGTGGGGGTTAATACTGAAATTATTGAGCACGGGATTAATGGATTTATGGCCTCCACACAAGAAGAGTGGGTTAGTTGCCTCTCTCAACTGGTAGAATCGCAAGAGTTAAGAGAGAAATTAGGCAAAGCAGGAAGAAAAACGGTGGAAGACATATATAGTGTAAAAGCCAATAAAGAAGCGTATTTAAAACTTTTTAGCAACTAAAAAACGCTCTTTCAAAATCGTTATAAATACGCTTTTTTTTCATAGTACACGAAGAAAAATCAGTTCGATTTCACAATTAGAGTTATGGTGAACATATTAACCACGCCCATCGTGCTTGCAGAATGAAAGAAAGACGTGACTTTTCAAGTTGAAGTAAACTTATGCTCTATAAAAAGGAAGCGGAATCCTTATCTAAAAACAGATAAGTTGAGGCATGTTTTTGCAAAATAGAAGCTGGTATTTGGGGGGTAACCTCACCATTCACTACGCTTTCTACAGCCTTGGCTTTTCGCTTATCTGGCACGCTGCATATAATATGTGTTGATTTCATAATTCGGTTTACTGACATACTAATGGCTCTGGTTGGCACTTCATCTATACTTTTAAACCAGCCCTCTCCCATTTGTTGCTCTCTACAAGGCAAATCAAGCTCCACATTAAGGTACGAATCTTTACTCTCAAAATCTGCCGGAGGGTCGTTAAAGGCTAAATGTGCATTTTCGCCAATGCCCACAAAGGCAACATCAATGGGGTGCTTGCTAATTAAGTTATGTAGCCTTTGGCATTCAGCCTGCACATCGCCCTCCCCGTTTACATAATGAAATGCCTGTGGTTTCACTATTTCTGCAAAACGTTCTTTAAGGTATTTTCGAAAAGAAGCTGGATGCGTTTCTGGGATACCAATGTACTCATCTAAATGAAAACAAGTTACCACCGACCAGTCAATATCTTTTTTTACCAACACCTCAAGCATTTCAAACTGCGAAGCTCCGGTAGCTATAATTATAGTAGCCTTCCCATTTTTTAGAATCGCTTCTTTTATCAGTTCTGCGCCTTTATTTGCAGCCTCTTGGCCTAATTTAATTTTGTTGTCTGAAATAATTGTGTGCATTTTTTTAGTTCTTTGTAAAAAGGTTAACTACTTTAATAAATACGTATCCCCCCGTAAAAACTTGTTTTTCTAGCAAGTTTTGCCCGAAGACTGAAGTTTACGAAAAATGGTTAAAACCATTTGTGTAAATTATAAATTTAACATAGCCCACGGTTTAAACCGTGGGCTATGTGTTAGCAAACTAAACCACAGAAACCGTTTTAACGGTTTTAAATAAACATTATAATAGGCTATATTCATTTCAATACAATATATCATACAAGAGTCAGATTGTTGTTGTTTTTGGGTCTGACTATCGCCCGACCTTGATTACCTTGTTAAAAAAAGCAACTGACTTTTGCTTGCAGCTACGCTGCGTTAGGAATTATACAGGTTGGAAATACGAATGCGCAAGTTAGCAAAAAAGAGGTGGCATCAAAAAATCTATTCCAAAAACTTGTAATTACAAGTAATATTTATTTTACTTTAGGCACATGATTAAGAAAATAAAGGAAATAGCTAACAATCAATTAGGCACTTTTGTTAACGTTCGAAGACATTTGCATGCCAATCCTGAATTATCGTTTAAAGAGTATAATACTTGCGCATTTATTAAAGATTACTTAAAAAAAATAGGCATTGATGAAGTAAATCAAATTGGAGAAACGGGTGTTTTAGGAATAATAAAAGGGGAAAAACCGGGCAAAACAATTTTGCTTCGGGCAGATATAGATGCCCTGCCCATTAATACCGAGCTACAAACCGATTATAAATCTAAAAACGAACATGTGATGCATGCCTGTGGGCACGATGTACACACCACCTCCTTACTATTTGCTGCTTCTATACTAAACGAGCTTAAAAAGGAGTTTTCAGGAATCATACGATTGCTTTTTCAGCCGGGAGAAGAAAAAATGCCGGGCGGAGCTACAGAGATGATTAAGCAAGGCGTACTTAAACCTGTACCTTCTGCTGTTTTAGGCCAGCATGTTTTTCCTCAAATACCCGTGGGTAAGGTAGGGTTTAGGCTGGGTAAATTTATGGCCAGTATGGATGAAATTTATATAACTGTAAAAGGGAAAGGAGGCCACGGAGCCATGCCCGAAACTACCATCGACCCCGTTTTTATTGCTTGCCAAATTATAACCTTGGCACAACAACTGGTAAGCAGAGTATCTAACCCAAAAACACCTACCGTATTGTCGTTTGGCAAAATAATTGGCAATGGCTCGGTAAATGTAATTCCTAATGAAGTGTATTTAGAAGGCACTTTTAGAACAGTGGATGAGGTCTGGAGAAAGGAAGCTTTGGCTAAACTTAAAAAGATGGCAACCTCTATAGCCGAAGGGTTAGGAGGAAGTTGTGAGATAAAAATTATAAATGGGTATCCTTTTGTGTTTAATAGTGAGGAGCTTACTAGCCGTGCTAAATTGCTTGCCGAAGATTATTTAGGAAAAGAAAATGTGCTTGATCAGGAAATATGGATGGCTTCTGAAGATTTTGCCTATTACTCTCACCTCGCCCCATCTACCTTTTATTTACTGGGTGTACAAAATAAGGAGGCTGGCATTAATTCGGGGCTTCACACCCCCACTTTTGATGTTGATGAGCGTGCCTTAGAAACTGGTGCAGGACTCATGGCATGGTTGGCAATTAATGAATTGAAAGGTTAAACCAACTATAGCACACTCCCTAACTTATGACACGGGATGTTACTCTTCTCACTCATTTTTAAATAATGGTCGGGCAAGTATGCTAATAAAACGTTCTAAAAACATTTTATTTATTCGAGATTTATGGAAATAACTCGTCCGACTACTAAGCAAACTATTGTGCATTTCTGCTTAAAATTTAAATTGATTAGGCAACCATCTATCCAAGTTCCGGGCCTCCTATTAAAAACTGCTGCTGGCGATTGCCCCCAAAAGGGTTTCCTTTTAAATACATGCGTATAAACGACCGCTGTATAGTAAAATTCGAATCTTCCAACCAAGCTACCAATTCCTTGTGTTCCTCCATTACATCTACCACCACTGGTTGCCCCTTCATTTTACTTAACACATAAGATAATAATACTTTTGCATTGGCTAACGTATTGGCTACCACAGGGCCAACTTGCGTAAAATTACAGCCTTGCCTGCTTAATATATAACCTGCAACTCCATCCTCCCCTTCTAAATACCAGCCTTTTTCAGTTTGATTTTTAAGCAAAAAATTTAAAACTTTTTCTCGATTAACCCCAAATGCCTTTTTATCGTATAAAGTAACTTCTTTGAGCTTAGCTGGTGTTAACTCTTTAGGCTCAGCTGCACCAATAATAGTTAAGGGTGCTAAGCTTTGGGTGGTCATACGAGCAATGCCATACTCCTCAACAAACCCTAATTTATCATACACTTTTTTACCAGCTGGGGTAGCATCCAGTTTTATAGATTTGCAAGAGTCGAGCTTTTTAATGATGGTATTCAGAAGCAATTTACTAATGCCTTTCCCTCGATGGTTTCGGTCAACAAGCATCATTCCTATCCAGGCAACTTTATTA
>JALSJD010000071.1 GCA_026989535.1 Cyclobacteriaceae bacterium | reverse complement strand
CCAAAAGCCGTGGACTGTCGCCCAAAAGCCGTGGACTGTCGTCTTAAAGCCGAGGACTGTCGCCCAAAAGCTGTGGACTAACTACAAATTGTTTTGAGCTAATTCAGAAGGTGCTTGAGGAGCCTCATCTACATTAGCATAAGTATGACATGTAAAAGAAGGAGTACAAGAACTTGCAACAAAAGACACCCTAGACTTAACCCACTTTATGCGATAGGGTTCGTAATGAGAATGCAAACTGCAATAAATCAATTATTTAGGTTCGAAAACATATAGTTGTATAATAAACCCCTGAATTTGGGCTAAAAACGAACAAATATCATTCTTTATTACAGTTAGTAATTCTAACTTTACTTTGCATATTTTTTTATTGATGAGCAAGTTTAAACTTCTGTTTTTAATTTTGTTTTCCTTCTTTTCATCAAACGCTCAGGAATTTCATAAACCAGTGCACCAAGCTGGTAGGGTTATTGATGACATTAAACTCGATGGAAAACTTGATGAAAAATCTTGGCTAGAAGCGCCCTTACTTTCAAACTTAAAAACTACTGTACCAGTAGAAGGAGGCATGCCATCAAGTGTTACAAAAGTTAGGTTTTTAGCCGAACCTAAAAACATCTATATTTCAGTTGTCTGTTTTGACTCTGACCCTTCGGCTATTATTAGTTTTTCAAAATTGAGAGATGCTAATCTTAGAAATGAGGATCATATCAAAATTGTGTTAGACCCTTCTAGAGACGGCCAATCTGGTTATATTTTTGCAGTAAACCCAAATGGCGCTCGTTATGATGCGTTAGTAAGCAGGCGAGGAGAGTCTGAAAACAAAAATTGGGATGGGGTATGGGAAGCAAAAACAAAAATCACAGATGAGGGTTGGGTCGTAGAAATTAAAATTCCAATTCAAAGTATTAATTATAAAAAAGGGCTTACAGCATGGGGGTTTAATATTGAAAGAAGAATTCAACGATTTCAGGAAACGATTCGCTGGTCGAATGTAAAAAGAGACCAATGGTTTACACAAACTAGCAAGGCAGGTCTTATTACCAATTTGCCAAAATTTAATTATGGTTTAGGAACCAATATTCGGCCATCGTTTGTGGGGAACTATTCAAAAATGGGCTTAGCATCAGACGATGGTATAGGTAGCGAATTTAAGTTTGAACCTAGCATTGATATAAATCAACGCATTGGGTCAAATATCACAACTTCAATAACAGTTAATACCGATTTTGCCGAAACAGAAGTTGATAGTCGCCAAACCAATCTTACCAGATTCCCCTTATTTTTCCCAGAAAAACGATCCTTCTTTTTAGAAGGAGCTGACATTTTTGAGTTTGGATTAGGATTACGAACGGATATTGTGCCATTTTTTAGCAGAAGAATAGGTTTATATAAAGGCACACAAGTGCCTATACTACTTGGAGGTAAAATAAATGGACGCATCAATAAAACTGCTTTTGGAGGATTAATGGTAGGAACAGATGCCGTTGCAACGCCTGATGTAAACATTGCTCATACACAAATGGGTGTTGCACGAATTCGGCAAAATATTAGGAAAGAATCTTCTTTTGGATTAATTGGCACTTTTGGTGACCCAATCGGTAGGCAGGGAAGCTATTTGGGAGGCGTTGACTTTACCTATCAAACCACCAGTTTTAAAGGAAATAAAAATGTACTTATTGGAGCAACAGCTCTTTATACGGATAGGAATGACCTCGCAGGAGAGCAAACAGCCTTTTCGTTTAAATTCGACTACCCCAACGATTTGTGGGATATTTCTTTTACCTACTTAAGAATAGGCGATGCATTTGATCCTTCACTCGGTTTTGTTCCTCGCAAAGCCATTAACCGGTATAGGTTGGGAGTGGTGTATGCCCCTCGCCCCGAATGGTCTTTGGTAAGGCAAATGTTTAACGAAGTATTTCTCTCCTATGTATCCAACCTTAACGGCAATTGGGAATCGTATCGGGTATTTACAGCACCCATCAATTGGCGTTTCGAAAGCGGTGACAGGGTAGAGGCTAATTTTGTGCCCGTAGGCGAAAATATACCATTCGCTTTTGAGGTTGCTGAGGGCGTAATAATTCCAGCAGAAAAATACCACTTTATTCGGTATCGAGGAGAAGTTGAATTTGCAGCCAAACGAAAAGTAAATGGGCAAGCAACTTGGTGGTTTGGGTCGTTTTATGATGGCAACTTAAATACGTATGAATTAGAGCTAAATTGGAACCCTTTTAAAATACTAACATTCGAGTTTCAAGGAATTAGAAATATTGGCAGCTTGCCAGGAGGTAATTTTGATCAAATTTTAATTGGAGGGCGAGTGAGGTTTAACCTTACACCTGATTTGCAACTGAATAGCTTTGTGCAATACGATACAGATACCAAGTCTGTGGGAGTTAACTCAAGGCTTCATTATATCTTTTTGCCTTTGGGAGATATTTTTGTGGTGTTTAACCATAATACAGCACAAGATTTAAACGAAAATTGGCAACTAGGCTCGAGCCAATTAATTATCAAGGCTCGCTACACGTTTAGATTATAGGTTGATTTTTTTAGTTCTGATACCCAACCACCTTTTCTTGTGCTAATGCAATACTAAGAAGCACAAGCGGCACTTGCACTATTTGTTGTGGTACTACAAATTGTTTTGAGCTAATTCAGAAGGTGCTTGAGGAACCTCATCTACATTAGCATAAGTATGACATGTAAAAGAAGGAGCGCAAGAACTTGCAACAAATAAGATAACAACTGCGATAATTAAACTAAGCCTTTTCATAATAGAAGAATTTTATTTTATTGATAGTTCAAAGGTATTGCCACCCCTTGTTTAAATTACTCCTTATAAAGCTTGATAAGCGATTAGTTTTTAGCCTTAAATCAGGGCTAAGTTTAAATACGTAGGACTCGCTGAAAAAGTCCTAAGTGCTAAATATTTACTTTATAGCCAAAAATCTTATTTGAAAATTATCATTTGTTATTTCTGAAAACATTGACTTTAAGGACAGCCATTAGGGAGTAAAAAGAAGAAAGGAGTAGCGTTAACACAATAGTTCTTTTTAACTATTTCACATTGTTCAAATCCGGAATATTTGTGAGGCTAAATATTGGATTATACCGATTAAACAACCTATTGAATTTATCTTTATTTACCACTATTCCTAATTGATCCAATGCGTCTTTAAGTAAATCAGGAAATACTGCTCTTGCACTAAGTGAGTCCTTTAACAAGTATTCAAAAAAAGCTTTTTTTTGGTCGTCTGATAATGAAGGTATATCACAGCCTTCGAGGCCAAACTGCCCTGAAATACTGCCGGCCCTTGCGGCTAGTAATTTTAAAATTGGGGTGCAAATACCCCATCTATTTAATAAAATTTTGATAAAATAGACTTGATATACTTCGTGGTTCATATCAACGGTTCTAAGGAAATTAATAAAGTCTGGAATATATTCTTTATTGGTATAAGCTAATGAAAATGAAGCGTTTAAGCCCATTGGCATTTCGTCATCCAACCACACCTTTTCAACTTTGTTTTTTGCCATTATAAACTGAACGTACTTTAGTATTTTATTTGTGTTAGCAGTATTTTTTGCTGATTGTAAGAAAAATGCCAACTCGCTATAAAGAGGGATTCTATCGTGTACTTTACATGTGTGTTCTATAAAGTTTCCATCTTTATAGACTCCATACCTTAATCCAGCTTCTATTCCATTCTTTTCAACAGCAGTTTCGCAAAGTGTACCTATATTGGCTAGCAGTCTATCCAACGTATCTGCTATTGATAACGGGTTTTCAAGATTTACTTCAAATTTGGTTTGTATCATAATTGTTTAACTCAGAAGTTATATTTGTGACTTGAATTCAGCCTTTTTTATGTAAAAAAAAGCTCCGCAGAAACAACATCTGAATTAAACAGATGTAGCTTTTGCGAAGCCAATACTAAAATTTTTAGGTGTTTTCCTAAAAGTTATACCCCATAAAATAAGAATGAAGCTATAATGCACCATCCTCCTACAAATAAACCGGCTATGCCTATTTTACCTTGTAGTGGAGCAAGCTTAGCAAGTAATTGCTCTCCTTTTTTCTTTGCCTCTTCGCTTTTAGAAAACACATGCTTCGAAATCATGCCATACCCTAAAAGGAAACCAAGTAATGCTTGTATAACATTTACAGCCAAAACTGTTGCCCAAAATATAGGCCAAGTGGGCATCCAGCCTAATCCTAAGATTCCGCTAAATATAATTCCGTAAATTCCCCAAAAAAAGAATACAATACCAATATATCCTTGGTAAGGAGTTATTTTATCTAACAGCTCTTGTGCGTTAGGCTTTTTTGCTAAAATAATAGAAGGTATAGCAAGCAAGCTTAATACGATTAATGTAATTCCTGTAATCATAACGTTTTTGTTTAGTTGTTTTTTAAAGTTAAAGTAAAGCGAAATGCAATTAGTGCTAAAAATCTTTTGCTTTAAAATTTAGTTTTTAATTATTTAAACTGAGCTTTTAGCTCTTCCAGTGTTTTACCAACTGCAACACCCGGTAATTTAACTGGAGCGGCTACTTCTGCCAAAAATGTTCCGTGTACTTCGCCCGTTTTATAGGTAGTAAAGCCAATGCGGTATAAACCTGCTGTTAGTGCTTTAGCAGGGTTGCTCGCCTCACTTTTGTACCTAAGCAAAGAGTTATAACTACTTCCACTTGGTTGTTTTGGCATTTCATTACTGTCATCGTTTCGTTCGAGTATTACCCACTTAGCACTTTTTACTCCCTCTTCGGTAATGTTATCTTTAGAAATTATATCAGAACGCTCTAAGGTAATGTAGGTGTCAAAAAAATCTTTTGAACTTGCATTAGCTGTATATTCTGCTGAAACAGTAGCTCCTTTTGCTTTAAACCCTTTAGGAACTGGAGACATCATTCGTAACCCTAACTCAGGAGCAACTGCAGGAATCCAAACATAGATGTAGTAGAATTTTTTCCCATCTCTTGTTTCATCTTCGTTACCAGGAGCCGCATACCCTAAATAAGACACAACATCGGTATAAGGTACTTTAATTGTTTTAGGCCCAACTTTTTTCTCAATAGAGCTTCCAAAGTTTCCTAATTTTTGAGCCTCGGCATTCATAGCAAATAACAAACACAAGCTAACAACAGTTGTTAACATCAATTTTTTCATAGTTTTTTTGTTTTGATAATTATTTATTTTAAACAAAGGTGAAACATTTTATCTGCTCTGGCAATCCCAATTAAAAGGTAGAATAAAAAACCACTGAAAATGGTGATTTTTCAGATAACTTTCTCAATATGTGCTTTTTAGATGTAATTTCGGCTCTGTAATACCCAAAACAGCAACACGATATAATGTTTCGATTATTTTATATTCTATTATTTGGTTTTGCCTGCGTATCAGCATCAGCGCAAGATTCTACTCCTCTTGATTTTGAGTATGTTATGGAACAACTTAAGGAGTTAGATTATAAAGATCAGATAGCTACTTTATATCAGGAGTATAATAACCGTTTAAATACAGAACCTGAACTAGCAGAGAAAATATTAGAAGCAGTACTTGCCATAAGCACTCAAAATAATGACACTGCTAAAAAGGCACTCGCGTTATTTTATTTAGGAAAATCCAATAGAAAACATGGCAAACCTGGCAAAGCAATGGAGTACCTTACCCTAAGCAAAGCTCTTTATGAGCAACTGGAAAATTATGAGGGAATAATAGACTGCATCAATGAACAGGGCATAGCAAATAAAAATATGGGCAAGTACCAACAAGCATTAAACCTCTATTTTGAAGCATTAAAAATTGCTGAAACACACAATTATGAGCAAGGGGAGATAAGAGCACTTTCTAATATGTCGGTAATTTTAATTTTTCAGAAGGATTATGAAAAAGCCATAGAATATCTTAGGCGAAGCTTGGCGATGGAAAAAGAGGAGGCGAAAAAAAACACCCTTTATAATAATTTAGGAATTGCTTATAAAGCCCTTAATAAAACAGAGGAAGCACTGGTGTATTATAATAAAAGTATTGAAAGCTCCAAATTGGCCAACGATATTTACTGGCAATCTTCTGCACTTAATAATATTGGCGTTATTTATTTAAATAAAAAAGAGTATGATAAAGCGCTTGATTATTTTTTTAAAGTTGAAGCCATTGAAAAACAAACTGGAAACAAAAAAGGACTTATTGGTACCTATATAAACATAGGCGTAATAAAAAGGTATAAACTACAATATAAAGAGGCCATAGCGTGGTTTCAAAAAGCAGATTCATTAGCCATTGAAACAAAGTCGCTCTTTGAGCAAAAATTGATTAGTTTAAATTTTTCATTAACCTACGAAGATTGGGGAAAATACAAAGAATCCATTAATTATTTGTACTATTACATAGCTCTTAAAGACTCGTTGTTTAATGAAAAAAAGAACCACCAAATGGTCGAGCTGATCTCTAAATACGAAGCCGATAAAAAACAGAAGGAAATAGAAATATTAAAAAAAGAAAAAAGTTTAAAAGAGCTGGCTATGCAAAAGCAAAAGTCTGAGTTTGAGTTGGAGCAGTTAAAAACTCAAGCTGAAGCTAATAGGAAACATAATGACCTAATAATTTTACAAAATCAAAATGAAATTCAGCACTTAATTTTAGAAAAAAATACAAGCGAAATAGAACGCTTAAAACTTAACGCTTCTTTAAATGAAACTATGATACAAGCTGAGCAATCAAAAGCTGAAAGGCAGGCCACCATACGTAATGTAACCATCCTTATATCGCTTCTTATTGTAGTTCCGGTTATTGTTTTGTTAATTTTTTATCAGCAAAAAATAAAGGCACAATCAATTGTTTCGGTTAGAAACGAACAATTAAACCAGCAAAAAACGCTGGAGCTTATTAAAGATTTTGAACTTAAAACAATAAAGGCACAACTAAACGGGCAAGAAAAGGAAAGGCTGCGAATTGCCAGTGAACTTCATGATGGGGTGGGAGGAAACTTAGCCGGAATTAAGCTGGGCTTAGATAAAATGGCAGGTACATTAAGCATTAACAGTAATTTAAAACGTATTATGAATCAGGTAAATGAAACCTGTGATGAAATCAGGTCTATCTCTCATGACCTTACTCCCAATAAAATATTAAATTCGGCCTATATTAACCTAATACGCAAATACATATTGCAAAATGCAGAGCCCGAAAGTGTAGCTGTAAGTTTTCAGGCATACCCTGAAAACAAACTAAACGCTATCTCCGATGACATTAAAATAGAAGTATATCGAATTATTCAGGAGTTACTAACTAATGCAATTAAGCATTCGCAAGCAAAAGAAATTGATATAAGCTTGAATTTAAATAACGAAAGCTTAATTTTAATGATTGAAGACTCAGGTGTTGGATTTAACCCTAACAAGATTATTAAAGGAATAGGCCTTTTAAATATTAACTCACGAGTTGCTTCGGTTAATGGTAAATTAACTATTGATTCTAAAGTTGGCAGAGGAACAATTTTTACTGTTGAAATACCTATAATGGAGAAAACAGTAGCTTAACCAAACTTTTATGAAAAATAAAATCAATCTATTTCTTGTTGATGACCACAAAATGTTTTTAGATGGGTTAGAGTCTTTATTAAAAGATGTAGAAACCCTTACAATTGTGGGCAAAGCAAGCAATGGAAAAGAGGCTTTGGAGTTAATAGACGAATCTGTTGAAATTGTTTTAATGGATATATCAATGCCCGAAATTGATGGTATTGAATTGAATAAGCTTATTAAATCAAGGTTTTCTCGCATAAATACCATTGCTATAAGCATGCATAACGATGCAAAAATTTCGGAAAAACTTATTAAAGGTGGAGTTAATGGGTATTTGCTTAAAAATGCCGAAAAAGAAGAATTGCTACTTGCTATAAATACCGTTATAGGTGGAGAAAACTATTTTACCGAAGAAGTTAAAAAAACATACCAAAACAGTCTTTTTGAAAGAGAAAACAAAAAAGACCAAATTCCTGAATTAAGCAAAAGAGAACTTGAAGTGTTAAAAGAGATTATAAACGAGCTTACCACCAGAGAAATTGCTGAAAAACTATTTATAAGTCAGCACACGGTAGAGTCGCATCGTAAAAATATGCTCTCCAAACTTGGCGCTAGAAACACCGCAGGGCTGGTTAGGTATGCCTTAGAAAATGGGTTGGGCGACCAATCCAAAATATAATCAACCCTTTATTGGCAAAAACCCTTTTCTACTCTTTGGCATACGCCTCCACAGGCAAACAGCTGCATACTAAGTTGCGGTCGCCATAGGCATTATCAACCCGGGCAACGGCTGGCCAAAACTTATTACTTTGCACGTAAGGCAAAGGGTAAGCAGCTTTGCTCCTATTATAACCATGTGTCCACTCGTCTGCCATAATTTCAGTAGCGGTGTGAGGCGCATTTTTTAGTACATTATCAACAGCGTCCGTTTTTCCAGAAACTACCTCATCTATTTCTTTTTTAATGCTTAGTAAGGCATCGCAAAACCGATCCATTTCGTCTTTGGTTTCGCTTTCGGTTGGCTCAATCATTAGCGTGCCCGGTACCGGAAACGAAACCGTGGGCGCATGAAAACCATAATCCATTAAGCGTTTGGCTACATCTTCCACTTCAATTCCTGCTGCCTTAAAATCTCTAAAGTCAACAATCATTTCGTGGGCACATCGGCCGTTAACTCCGCTATATAAAATAGGATAGGTAGTTGCCAACCGCTCTTTGATATAATTAGCATTAACAATAGCATATTTTGTTGCTTCTTTTAGCCCTTCTCCTCCCATCAGAGCAATGTAGGCATGGCTAATAATAGCCACACTGGCACTACCCCACGGAGCAGATGAAATAGAAGTTATCGCTTTTTCTCCTCCAGTTTTTACTATCGGGCTGCCTGGTAAAAATGGAGCTAAATCGCTTGTTACGCATATTGGACCAACGCCAGGGCCACCACCACCATGCGGTATGGCAAATGTTTTATGCAAATTTAGGTGGCAAACATCTGCCCCAATAGCACCAGGGCTGGTTAGCCCTACCTGTGCGTTCATATTGGCGCCATCCATATACACCAACCCTCCATTTTGGTGGATGATATTGCAGATATCAATAATACTTTCTTCAAATACTCCGTGTGTTGATGGATACGTTACCATAAGCGACATCAGGTGTTCTTTATGTGCCTCCGCTTTTGCTTTAAGGTCGGCCACATCAATATTACCTTTTTCATCTGAGGCAACAATAATAACTTTAGAACCAGCCATAACCGCACTTGCAGGGTTGGTGCCATGGGCAGAAGCAGGTATTAACGTAACATTTCTATGCCCTTCTCCTTTATCATGATGGTATGCTTTAATGACCATTAACCCAGCATACTCGCCTTGTGCCCCGCTATTTGGTTGTAAAGAGGTAGCTGCAAAGCCTGTAATGATGGCCAACCAACTTTCTAACTCTTTAAGCATTTTATGATAACCTTTGGCTTGATTAAAAGGCACAAAAGGGTGCAGTTGCGAAACTTTAGGCCACGAAAGAGGCAGCATTTCAGAGGTTGCATTTAGTTTCATGGTACATGAACCCAGCGAAATCATGGAGTGTGTTAAGGATACGTCCTTGTTTTCTAACCGCTTAATGTAACGTAACATTTCGTGTTCAGCATGGTAACTGCTAAACACAGGATGGCTCATAAAAGCCAACTTTCGTTGTAGCTTTTTGGGTATTGCCAACTCAAACTCATCATTAGGGCTTCCGTTCAGCCATTTCCTTTTACTTACAGCCGCTAATATTTCTATAATAAATTCAACTGTCTCAAACCGAGTGGTTTCATCCAACGAAATTCCAATGCTCCCATCTTCAAAATAACGGAAATTAACTTCTTTGCTTTCGGCTAATTCTTTTAGCTGAGCAACTGTACCAACAGCCTCCTGTGGAAGCTTAAATTTAAGTGTATCAAAATAGACCTTATTTGCCTGCTCATACCCTAAATCTTTCGCGTTTTTCTCTAATTTTTGAGTTAGTCCATGAATGCGTCCTGCTATTTTTTTGAGTCCGTCAGGCCCATGATATACCCCATACATTCCTGCAAGCACTCCTAATAATACCTGAGCGGTACAAATATTGGAAGTGGCTCGTTCGCGTTTAATATGCTGCTCTCTAGTTTGCAATGCCATTCGGTAGGCATTATTGCCATTGGCATCTAACGAAGCTCCAATAATTCTGCCGGGCAATTGGCGTTTATATTCTTCGCGTGTTGCTAAAAATGCAGCGTGAGGGCCTCCATAGCCCATAGGTACTCCAAAGCGTTGCGAATTGCCAATGGCAGCATCTGCTCCCATCTCGCCTGCCGACTTAACAAAAACCAAACTCATTAAATCAACACCCATACATACCAGCACAGCGTTTTCGTGCGCCTTGGTAATAAAATCGGTGTAATCATTAACAGCTCCATTATTATCAGGATTTTGAATATACACCCCGTATAAATCTTCATTTGAAAAATCAACTTCACTTAATTTGCCAACCACTAAATTAATTCCGTGTGATTCTGCTCTTGTTTTTATCACATCTAAGGTTTGAGGGAAAATATCCTCCGAAACATAAAAAGTACGAGCCTTCTTCTTCGCTCCTTTTTGCACAGCCGAAAGCATATACATAGCTTCTGCCGCAGCTGTGCCTTCATCCAATAAAGAGGCGTTGGCCAAGTTCATACCTGTAAGGTCGGCCACCATGGTTTGAAAATTCATCAGGGCTTCGAGCCTGCCTTGAGCAATCTCTGCCTGATAGGGTGTGTAAGCAGTGTACCAACCTGGGTTTTCCAAAATATTGCGCTGAATAACCAGTGGCATTTGCGTATTATAATAGCCCATACCAATAAACGATTGATACACTTTATTTTCAGCAAAACTTTGCCTCAAATCATCAATATATTTTTTTTCGGTTTTAGCCTCTGGTAATTTTAAGTCTTTTTTAAGGCGGATGTTTTTGGGTATCGTTTGATTAATTAGTTCATCAATGGAGCTAACACCAAGTAATGAAAGCATCTCTTTTGTTTGAGATTTATTAGGCCCAATATGCCGGTTTTTAAACTGCTCGGTGTAGTGCAAATCTATCTTCATCTCACTTAAATTTTTGGTTGATAAGTAGGATTGCAAATCTAACAGAAAGCACACATAATACTAAGGTGTACAAACCGATATTTTACCGCTTGTAATTTTGCCTCGGGTAACTAAAATAAAATATTTATTTTCGCATAAATAAATATTTTACTATGAAACGATTAGGAATAGTTTTTCTCTTGCTGGTAAGCGTATTGAGCCTGCGTGCACAAGAGGACGTGATGCGTAAATATGCAGCCGACATTGATCAGGCCGAAATGAAGGAAATTCTTACCATCCTTGCTTCGGATGCGTTGGAAGGAAGAGAAACAGGCGAAAGAGGGCAAAAAATGGCTGCTGCTTTTATAGCTGATTATTTTGAAAGGCTGGGCTTAACCCCAATAGTGCCTACTAAAAACGGGATGAGCTATTATCAAAAGTTTGAATTGGAAAGCAGCCAGTCAGGGGCTACTTATTTAAAAGTAAAAGAAACATCGTTTAACAACGGCAAAGAGGTGCTCTATTACGGCTCTGCAAACCTAACAGCACCGTTACAAAGCGAAACTGTTTTTGCAGGCACAGGCTCTGATGAAGAGTTTGCTCTGATAAAACCCAATGAAAAAGTTGTGGTCATTGATGGTTCCACAGGCTTTTTTCAGCAGTGGAAAGACCTAATTGCCAAAGGGTATGAGCATGGAGCTTCCTTGGTAGTAATTATTGGAAAAGCTACCGATGATGATTTTAACAAAATAGTATCTCAATATGGAGACTATTTTATGAACTCACGACTTGGCTTTAAGCAGGAGGATGCCAGTAATAATGGTGCCTTTTTGGTAGGGCCATCTACGGCTGCTGCTTTATTGGGTTCCACCCAAGATAAAATGAATAAGGCCATTGCCGACAAAAAACTATCTAAAGTAAAAGGGAGCAGTGTGGAATACCTTACCTCAAGGGAGGTGGAAATGGTTGGCACCGAAAATGTGCTTGGATTTTTAGAAGGCACGGATAAAAAGGAGGAAATTATAATTATTACCGCCCATTACGACCATATTGGTAAGCAAGGGGAAGAAATTAATAATGGTGCCGATGATGACGGCTCTGGCACTACATCGGTATTAAAAATGGCCAAGGCTTTTACCAAAGCCAAGGCCAATGGGCACAGCCCCCGAAGAAGTATTTTATTTATGACGGTTACCGGTGAGGAAAAAGGACTGTTAGGCTCTGAGTATTACACAAACAATCCCATTTTTTCGCTAAACCAAACGGTGGTAAATTTAAATATTGATATGATAGGCAGAACTGACGATGCACATAAGGACAATCGTGAGTTTGTGTATTTGGTTGGGTCGGATAAGCTTTCGAGCGAGTTGCACGAATTAAGTGAGAAAGCCAATGCTACATTTACCAATTTAAGCATTGATTACACCTATAATGATGAAAGCCATCCTGATAGAATTTACTACCGATCGGATCATTGGAACTTTGCGAAGAATAATATTCCTGTAATTTTCTATTTTAATGGCACCCACGATGATTACCATAAACCTACTGACACAGTAGATAAAATAGAGTTTGATTTATTGCAGAAAAGAGCTCAATTGGCGTTTTACACTGCTTGGGTAATTGCGAATAGAGAGAACAGGTTAGTGGTTGATAAGCCTACGAGCGAAAGCGTAGGGAGTCATTAAATTTTTTTATAACAATAAAAGTAACTGCGTAAGTCTGTTATACCTTACCTAGAGCTTGTCTATAAACTCCAATAAACAAAAATCAAATAACAAATAAATCTCAAAAACGAAAACATCAAACCATGTAAGTGTTTGGTGTTTAGGTGATTGAAATTTGAAATTTATTTGTAATTTGAAAATTCCGTGCCTGCGGCAGGCAGGGTTATTTGTGATTTCTCAAAACGATGACTTTATGGACAGGCTCTAGTGTCTGTTCCCTGCCCGTCCAGTATTTTTTCCATTAGCTCTTGGAGGTAGTTGTGGATAATGATATTGCCATAGGAGTTTTGGTATTCCGCCTCGTTTTTATGGCTATTTGAGTTTTTATATTAAAAAATTATTCCCAAACCTTAGTCCCCTCTGTGCAATTTTGGTAAAACATCCCATTTAGGGCGATACAATTTGTGTGGTTGATACAGAACTGCTGGATACCCAAATTGAATTTAATAAGCGGCTGAAAAAAGAAAACGAGCAGTATTTAAACGATTTGCAAAAATTGTCTGAAACTAATTTTACCCGCTCCTTTAATACACACACTCTCACTACAGCCGTGTATCGAAGTGCTGCCAGTGAATTAATCCAGCGGTTAGCCCAGATAAATAATCAAATTGCTAAAACCCGAGTTGACTATAAAAGAGATAGAAAGTTATTTGACAGCCAGGTACTCTCATCCAAAGAATTTGAAAAAACGGCTTTTGAATACCAACAGGCCAAAAGCAATTACCGCCTGGCTAAAAAAGAGAAAATAGCACAGTGGGAAATGGACGAATTTACGTACAGCACTAAAATTGATCAAACCAATTCGCAAATCGACCAGTTGGAAAAAGAACGAAAGCGTTATTTTTTAACAGCCCCCATTTCTGGGGTTGTGCAACAATATAGTGGGGTAAGGGTAGGCAGCTTTGTATATGCCAATCAAAAATTAGGAGAAATTTCACCCGATTCTTCCCTTATTGCCGAAATGTATATTTCGCCAACAGATATTGGTTTTGTTGGCGTTGGCAAAAAGGTAAAAATACAGGTAGATGCGTTTAATTATAATCAATGGGGTATGCTGGATGCCGAAATAATGGAGGTATCGGACGATATAAGTATAATAAACCAAGCCCCTGTGTTTAGGGTAAAATGCACCTTTAACCAACCTTATTTAACCCTTAAAAACGGATATAAAGGCCACCTAAAAAAAGGAATGACGTTGGGTGGCAGAATAATGATTACCAAAAGAAGCTTATACCAATTGCTGTACGATAAAGTAGATGATTGGCTTAACCCTGCAAAAGCATAACATTATGGCAATAAAAATTAAACAAAGAGATATTACCGATTGTGGTGCAGCCTGCCTTGCTTCGGTAGCCGAGCATTATAAACTGGGAATCCCCGTATCGCGTATTCGGCAATATGCCTCTACCGATAAGCGAGGCACCAATGTGCAGGGCTTATTAGAAGCAGCCGAGAAGCTAAACTTTCAGGCCAAAGGAGTTAAAGGCGGGTTTGATAGCTTGGCTAAAATACCAAAACCTGCCATTGCCCATATTGTAGTAAAAGAAGTACTCCATCATTATGTGGTTATTTATAAAGTTACCTCAACCTATATTGAGGTAATGGATCCTGCCTTTGGCGAACTTAAAAAATATACCCACGAGGAATTTAAAAAAGTATGGACAGGCATACTGGTGCTTTTACTACCCAGCGAAACATTTGAAGCCAAAAGTGAAAAAGTTTCGATTATGCGCAGGTTGTTGTTTTTATTAAAACCACACCGTGGGGTGCTTACCCAAGCGTTGGTTGGGGCGGCCATTTATACGGTTATTGGGTTATCTACCTCCATATTTCTTCAAAAAATTATCGATTATGTAATACCTACCGGCAATACGGGCTTACTAAATTTAATGGCCATTGTAATGTTGGTATTGCTGGGGTTACAACTGCTTATTGGAGGAATGAAAACCGTTTTTATGCTTAAAACCGGGCAGCAGATAGATGCACGGTTAATACTGGGCTATTATAAACACTTATTAAAATTACCTCAGCAATTTTTTGATACCATGCGGGTGGGCGAAATTATTTCGCGCATAAACGATGCTGTAAAAATAAGGGCTTTTATCAACGATGCTTCTATAAATTTGGCAGTTAATCTGTTTATTGTGGTGTTTTCATTCGTGCTTATGTTTACCTATTATTGGAAACTGGCACTTATTATGCTGCTAATAATCCCTGTTTATTTAGTGGTGTATATTATTATTAACAAGCTTAATAAAAAAGTACAACGTAAATTAATGGAGCGTGCCGCAGAGCTGGAGTCGCAGTTGGTAGAATCGGTAAATACCGTACGCACCATAAAGCAGTTTGGTATTGAACACCATGCCAATATTAATACCGAAACACGGTTTATTAATTTGTTAAAATCGGTTTACACTTCAGGTATGAACGGGCTTTTTTCTACTACTTCTACCGAATTTGCCTCCAGAGCATTCACCATTATTTTACTTTGGGTGGGTGCAGGTTTTGTAATAGAACAGGCCATTACCCCGGGCGAGCTCCTCTCTTTTTATGCACTTATTGGCTACTTTACAGGCCCAGTAAGCAGCCTTATTGGCATGAACAAAACCGTGCAAGATGCCCTTATTGCTTCTGATAGGCTGTTCGAAATTATGGATTTGGAACGGGAGAAAGAAGAAAATATGATGACGCTTAAACCTGATATGATAGGCGATATTGTGTTTAATACCGTAGGGTTTAGGTATGGCTCCAGGGTTACGGTTTTTGAAAATTTTGATGTAGTAATTCCTCATAAAAAGATAACCGCCATTATTGGCGAAAGTGGCTCGGGCAAATCTACCCTTGCGGCTATTTTGCAAAAACTATACCCTTTGCAAGCAGGCCATGTAAAAATAGGGGCCTATAACTTAGAAAATATATCGGCATCGAGCTTACGAAAATTAATAGGCATTGTACCTCAAAATATAGACTTGTTTGCAGGCAATGTAATCGAAAATATAGCCCTAGGCGAGTACGAACCTGATATGCAGCGCATACACCAAATTTTAGAGCAGTTGGGTATGATGGCATTTATAGACCAGCTACCCAATAAATTAGGTTCTTACCTAGGCGAAAATGGCGTAAACCTTAGTGGTGGGCAAAAACAACGGCTTGCCATTGCCCGGGCCTTATACAAACAACCCGAACTACTTATTATGGATGAAGCCACCTCCTCGTTAGACTCCGCCTCGGAGCAGTTTGTACAAAACACCATGCTGCAATTTAAAGAAACAGGCAAAACAGTACTGCTTATTGCCCACAGGCTAAGCACCGTAGTGCTGGCCGATAAAATTATTATTCTCGAAAAAGGAAAACTGATAGAAGAAGGCACACATACAGAATTATTAGAACAAAACGGCCATTACAAAGCCATGTGGCAAAAACAACTACCAGAAGGAATGATACTATGATATTACATACAACTCAAACCCAGCAACACTACCAAAAACAACGTCATTTCTGCGTAGGCAGAAATCCGCCTTGCAGGATGTTACAAACAATAAAACAATGGATGTTTAATCACATTCATAACATTTACAACACCCCCATATTTACAGATTCCTGCCTGCGCAGGAATGACGGTAAAGTATTATACACGTTTTTAAAAACCATGACACTATGAAATTTATACAGCAAATAGAACAGTATAAAAAGCTAGACAAACTAATTGAGCAAGCTTGCACAGGCACACCTGATGAATTGGCAGTTAGGCTGCAAATTAGCCGAACCCAGCTTTATACTTTTTTAGAATCGATGAAATTTTTAGGGGCTCCAATAAAGTACAACAGGGCATTAAAGTCATTTTATTATGCTGCCTATTTTAAATTAGACATTGATGTAAATATAAAAGCCATAACCCATCAAGAGAGTAAAACCATTTATGGAGGAAATTTATTTCAAAAAATTGCTTCCGTACTTTTTATTGAACGGAGCAATTTTAACTTAGCCACTGCAAACTCTAAATTACGGGTTTGCAGGTAAAACCAGCAGCCTTGTAAATGTTGGTAAACAAAATTATTATTATGGAAAAATTAGAGTTTAAAAATTATGGTTTGGAAGAGCTAAGCCATAAAGAACTTCAAGAAACTGAAGGAGGATTTTGGCTTGTAACAATTTTGGCAGCTGCTCTTATAATTAGATGGTTTATTGTCCGCAAATAGTATAGGAAAGGCAAGGCAAGACATTTGGATAATATTGTCTTTCCTATATTATTGCCTTAACTTAACACTAGTAAAGAACCCACCTTCTAAGAAGGTGGCTTTGCGCTGCCCCATAGGGGGCTTTGGCAGTTTCTCTATTTTTTAAAATACCGAACACCGATTAACGAATTTTGATTTTTGAAGTATTCAAGTCATATCTTAAATCATTATTCGTTAATCGATATTCATCATTCATTTTATGCCACAAAATACAGGCATAGCCGAAAGAACATGACCACGCCCAAAGGACGTACTTTTCAAGTTGAAGTAAAAAATTCTTATTATATTGCCTGTATTCTTACCTTTATACTTTTTATAGTAAACAAAAATTTCAAGAATTATTTATGCTGAGGATTTATGTGCTAGTCTTTTTTTTTGTTTCTATTATTGGTGAAAGTAAATGCCAATCAACAATAAAAATTGGCGGTAGGGTTATTGATAAGAAATCAAATTACGGAATCCCTTTTGTGCATGTCTATCTTCCCAATTCAAGTATTGGAACAATTTCAAATCAAGAGGGCTATTTTACTTTAATATTACCTTCAGAGAGTTTAGGTAAACATATTTCTATCTCATCCATTGGGTATAATAGTAGTTATCTGAATTTATCATACCCAAAACAAATTGGGCTGATAGTTGAATTGGAAGAATCAAGCACTCAACTTAATGAAATCGTAATTACTCCCGTAGATGAAGCCAGGTTATTGGTAGAGCAGGCAATTGAAAATATTAGTAATAATTACCCCTTAGAGCCTCGTTCATCAGAGGGATTTTTCAGATCAGTTGTAAAACTGAATAACAACCCATACTATATTACTGAGGCTAGTTTATCCATAAATAAAAAATCTTATACAACAAAACATACCAGAGGTGATGTGAAAGTTAACAAAGGAAGATCTATTAGAAGTGATAGTTTGATTGAGAGGTTTCAAACCTTGCTTATGGCTGGACCCCATATACCACACCGGTTTGATTTTGTTATGAGTAGAGCAGGCCCATTAGGCAGTACAAAGAAATTCGAGTTTTCAATTTTAGATACAGTAAGCTTTGAAAACGATCGCTTGATAAAAGTTTACTTTAAGGCAAAAAACAAGAATATTGAAGGAAATTTATACATTAATATAATGGACAAAGCTTTTGTTAAAGGTGAGTATTTTTATAAAATCCCTGATTTTGAAGGCGATATATTAAAAAGCCTAGATAGCAGAAAACGAATCTACCTTAATTATGAGGCAAATTATAAGATGAGCAATAATGGATGGGAGTTATTCCTTGTGAATTATAATACTTCATTTGCTTATAATGGGGATACCTTAACGGTAAAAGACACTTATGTTACAACCACTATTTTAGATGAATATCGGAAGATTTCGTATGATTCCAACCTGCAATATTTAGATATTTTTCTTCATAACACAGGAAAATACGATTCTACATTTTGGAATAATTATAATATTGTTCTTCCCAGCAAAGAAACAGAAATGCTCTTTAAAAAAAATGACCCATCAAAAACTGCACAGGGGTTAGAAAAGCAAGAACAAGATTTAGGTAAGCAAATAAAATTACTAGAGCAAATTGATAAGGTTAAGGTTACATTAGGAGTTTTTGTTCAGCCAGCAACCATTGATAATGTACTTATTGACTATACCAATGGCACTTCAATTATTACAGAAACTGTACCTAATACTAACTTTCTATATACAGGATTGAGTACAGCTATTGAGTATTATTTTTCGCCCTCTTTTTTTATAGGATTGGATGCTAAAGGAAGTTTTGCTGGCAATACATATTCTTCTTTCTCTTTTAAAACTGGGTATAATCAAAATTTTACAGCCTTTGGCAGGCCAGCTAGTGCTAACTTTTCGGTTAATATGGGCCATTACCGCTACGGGTATGTGGTAGGCAAATATAATGTAGCCAATGAGCTGGAAATAAATGGAAAAACATTTGATAGTGGAGAAGTTCAAGTATCGCTCGAATCCCGTAGATGGGCGGTAGAGCCCACCATTAGGCTGTCGCTGGAAATGAACCACCGCCTAAGCCTGTTTGCAGAAGGCGGTTGGAATATGCCTTTTTCTACCACAGATGGGCTGTATTTTAAAGAAAAAGGACAACCTTTTTGGAAAGTGAAGCAAGCTTTTGTGGGATTATCCCATCCGGAAATTAGCATATCGGATGGCATTAATGAGTTAACAGAAATTCCTTTACAAACCAATTTGATGCTTAACGTAGGCGTGCTAATTCATTTTAAGTATTAAAGGCTCTGCCCTTTACTTATTTGAACCCTTTTAATCAAACTACTGCAATATGAAATTTATAAAACAAATAGAACAATATAAAAACTACAAACTAATTGAGCAAGCTTGCACAGGCACACCTGATGACTTGCAGTTCGGCTACAAATTAGCCGAACTCAGCTTTATACTTTTTTAGAATCGATGAAATTTTTAGGAGCCCCTATAAAATATAATAGGGTACTAAAATCATTTTTCTATACCTATAAATTTAAGTATTAGCATAAATGTGCAAATGATAACAACAGAAGAAAGCAAAACTATTTATGGAGGAGATTTATTCCAAAAAATTGCCTCCGTACTTTTTATTGAACGGAGCAAATTTAACTTAGCCATTGCAAACTCGAAATAATGGGTTTGTGGGTAAAACCGGCAGCCTTGTAAATGTTGGTAAACAAAATTATTATTATGGAAAAATTAGAGTTTAAAAATCATGGATTAAGGGAGCTGAGTAGCAAGGAGCTACGAGAAACTGAAGGAGGAATAGTCGCTAGTATTATTGCAGGAATACTTGTTGGATTATTGATGGCCTGGAGGATTAAAAAGAAAAAATTATAAACAAGCTAATTATGAAAAATCTTAATATAAAGGAATATGATTGTATTCAATTGACAACAAAAGAAGCTAACTCTGTTGATGGAGGACTTATTTTTGCTATGTTTATATATGGTTTAGTGATTGGAGTCATATTTGGTCTTATGATTTTTGATTAACTGAATTGTAAACGCAATAACCTAAAAAGACTTGATAAATAAACAGTCATAAAATTCAATTCTAGAAAATCAATTTATTACAGTCTTTTTTTATGCCTTTTCAGAATTATTTTCGTTAGATTTTGTACTAAGGGCAGATGTTTATTATGTATTTGTGGTGACGTATAACCAAAGCTTATTAGGTTTAAATGTTTTTTGAATTAGTGAAAACAAGCAATCTAGCTAAATGAAAACCATATTTACCTGTGTGCTATTTTTTTATTACAACGTGAAAAACCACCTGCTTAGCTGGTGGTAATGTTCTGTTGGCTAAGCCTAAATTTGTTTTTATAAATTGAATTATGAATATCGATTAACGAATTTAGATATAAGAAATAAACTAGAACTTCAAAATTCTAAAATCGTTAATCAGTATTCGATATTAAAAAAACAGTTACTACCTAAAAAAGCCCCTTTTAGGGGCAAAGCCAAAGCCACCTTCTTAGAAGGTGGATTCTTTACTGTAATTTATTTTACGGACAAGCTCCCACTCCTTGGCTCGTGTGTTCACGTGCCAATTTTTAGTGTTATTATACAATTTCTATTCCACTCGTTTTAATCATATTAACTAATGGCGAGGCATTGGCTTTAAATTTTTTAAGCCCAATAACAAAAGGTTCAATTTTTGTATTAACTTTTCGGGTCAAGCTCCAAATTTTTCCGGCCATAGCATCATCAGTTTCATCATAATTAGTAGGTACAATCATAACGTCAATATCGCTAGTGTCAGAGGCCTTGTTGGTTGCACAGCTTCCAAATAAAAATGCCCGGTTTACTGTAATTCCTTCAGAATTTAAAAGTGCGATATATTTTTTTAATAATTCTATAACTTCGCTTGTAGCCATATTAAAAGGTTTTTAGTTTTTGTTAAGTAGTTGCTAACTGTAGCTTTGTCAGGAATGTTAGGGTTATAGTCAGGATATCTGCCTTGCAGTTGGTATTTCATTAATATTCCCAAAAATATTTCATCGTCTTCGTTAAACTTCAACTCGATTTTTTCTGATAAAAAAAGGAGGTTATGAGAGCGCGGGGCTAATTCTTTAGTTTGTCTCACAACATGAGCTTTAATTGCTTTTTCAATAACAAGGTGGCAAAAGAACAGTCCATGTAGTAAACGATTCCTGTCAATCAGAATTTTTGCTGATTTCAAGTCATCAATTGCACCATTAATCCAATAGGTTACTTGTTTATCAGAATCAATCATTAATTCTACTTTAACCCAAAGATAATAATTTATTTGATCACTCACTCTTTCAATGCAATACCCATTCCTTGGCTCGTGTCCTCACGTGCCAATTTTTATTGCAAAAAATAACATCAATTTCCACAATTACGTTATTACTTCGCAGGCAGAAACTCCGAGGAAACCGGACGGAGCAACTTTAACTTAGCCATTGCAAACTCGGAATTACGGGTTTGCAGGTAAAACTGGCAGCCTTGTAAATGTTGGTAACAAATAAATTTATATTATTATGGAAAATTTAGAAAATTTGGGAGTTAAAGATTTGGGGTTGACGGTAGTTGATATTAATGGGGGATGTGGTCAGTTTAGAGCTGGTGACATGGAGGGTGGTCATGATCATGGTTGGTGGTGGTGTGTTTTTTGCTGGATTGATGCAGCATATGAATAATAACAAAATTATTATTGGAATTAGTAATTTATTTGTAAATTTAAATATAATAAAATGAAAAATTTAACTAAATTAGGGGTTCGAGAGTTGAATTCAAAAGAAGTGGAAAAAGTAAACGGAGGGTGGGTTGTAGGACTCGTCTTCGGTGTAATTGGTGTTTATTTGGTACTAGCTTCATATGCACATGAAAATCATCATAAATAATAAAATGTTTGAATTAGTAGTGGGAATAATAGCAATCTTTGCTCTTCTTTATTTTTCTCTAACTTTTTATGCTCATTCTAATTATCATAAAAAGGGTCAGACTAAAAAGAAAGACATTGTAGAGCAGAGGTGAAATTTCGTTTTGTTACTTTTTTAGCAACACAGCTATACGAGAAACAGAAAAAGGGTTAAGCGTTTTAAACACTTAGCCCTTTTTTTCTTCACAATTAAGGTTGCATAAAAATTAGTGAATAGACTCCATCTAAATAAGACTATTTTTTTTAGAAACCATGAAGTTCCCCATCGTCCTCGTTTGTAACAGCCTTTCCCGAGAATCGGGGAGGGATTACGAGAAGTCTGTTTTCAACAGATTGCCACTCCTTGGCTCGTGTCCCCACGTGCCAATTTTTATTACCCAAAAATAACATCAATTCCCACAATTACGTTATTACTTCGCAGGCAGAAACTCCGAGGAAACCGGACGGAGCAAATTTAATTTAGCCACTGCAAACTCGGAATTACGGGTTTGCAGGCAAAACTGGCAGCCTTGTAAATGTTGGTAAACAAAAAATTTATATTATTATGGAAAATTTTGAAAATTATGGCGTTCTAGAAATGGATGCTAAGGAAATGGTAACAACTGATGGTGGCTTCTATGGTTTCAACTGGGGTGCTTTTTGGAGAGGAGTAGGTATAGGTGGCGGACTTGGGATAGGAGGGTATGCTGGATATCAATCAGTAATGGCTTAATGTGAAAAATAAAAACAATTATAATTAATTAAAAATGGAAAATTTAAGTAAATTTGGAGTCAAAGAGTTGCCAGTTAATTTGCAGCAAGATACTCAAGGAGGATTTTTTCTTGTATTTGCCGCAGCTCTTGGTGCAGGCTATATAATTGGGCAAGCTGTGGGCTATGCAGTTAAAGCATATAAAGAATAATTATGACAAAAGGATATTCTTATTTTGAAACGAGTCTTATATACTTTTTTCTTTCATTAATGGGAGGATACGTTATAGGGCAATTTATATACTTTATACTGCATTAGTATAGGGTATTTGAATCCCAATTCAACAGGTAAAGGCTTCGAAAGATGCCTTTACCTGTTTTTTTATTAACCTCCACTGGTCGTAGCATCCACTATGCGCCTTACAAAAATTAAGAACCTCCCCTTTCAACACTCGTTTTTCCAAATGGGCAATCTAAAACAAGCTTTTTTTATAGAATTTAGTACTATTGGCTTAATTATTGTTTTGGTCAATAAGTTGCCAAAACCCAATAATGAAATATTTTTTAACAAACTTATTAATTCTTTTTCCCCCACAGGCGCAAGCATCCGCTTGTGCCACTACAATTTTACACTAAATACCTCAATTCAATCAATCTATTTTTATAATAATAATCTCTTGCACAGCAAAGCTGATAAAGTAAAGCTTATTATTATCCGAAAATTTGTACTTACTACTCATACCCTAAAATAGAACTATATTTTAAGGTAGCAAATATTTATATTTGTAATAGGCACAAGCGGATGCTTGCGCCTGTTTGAGAAGTAAAAAATATTTATGGAGGTAGCATTATAAATTTTATACATAAAATACTTCCGTCCGAGGAAACCGGACGGAGCAATTTTAACTTAGCCACTGCAAACTCTAAATTACGGGTTTGCAGGTAAAACCAGCAGCCTTGTAAATGTTGGTAAACAAAATTATTATTATGGAAAAATTAGAGTTTAAAAATTATGGTT
>JALSJD010000070.1 GCA_026989535.1 Cyclobacteriaceae bacterium | reverse complement strand
ATGGCCACAGGCCTAAATATGAATCAGCAAATTAAATAATTATTAGGGATTGATAATAGTAATTGGTTAACAATTCAAGCAAAGTAAACTTTCTTCCGCTTAACAATTGGGTATAATTTTATGAATAAATTTTCCCTCTCTCCACTTTTGATAGTTGTTTTTTGTAATACCCGGGAGTTATATTTTCAATTCTCTTAAATTGCTTGCTAAAATAGCTTGGGCTACTAAAGCCTGACTTATAGGCAATTTCAGCAACTTGGTAATTACCCGATTTCATCAATTCCTTCGAAAATTTAATCCGCTCGCTGTTTAAATAATCAATAGGAGACAAGCCTAATGTATCTCTAAATACTTTAAAAAAATATGACTTACTTAAACATGATTTTTCAACTAACTTATCAATAGATATCTTATCGGTAAGATGTTCTTTCATATAGTTGATTGCAAAAGCAATTCTATTATCACTCAAGCTACCATCAGTAGCATTTTCGATTAGTGCTCTTCTTGCTTTTGTTTGTAAAAGCCTGATTATTAACTCCTTTAATGTAAAATCAATAAAAACATCTTTCGATTTATTGCCTTCTGTAAACAAGTAAATTAATCTTCCAACAAGTTGCTGAATCTCATTACTATTATCTAAATGAAAAGAGGTGTCTTCTAAACTCCAATTTCCATTTTCTTTTAAATCAATAATGGTGCTTTCATTAAAAGCACTAACAACCTCGCTTATTTTGGCGGGGTCAATTGCTAAAGCAAGGCACTGGGTTGGTTTTTTTGACGTTGCCTCTGGAAAATCAATAATCATCTCTTTATTACGAGGAAGCACCACCGATTCTCCGGGAATAAAATCAAACGAGGGCATGCCTTCCAAATGCATTACTTTTTTGCCAGTGAGCATGCTTGCAAGAATAGGGGCATCGAACCTTAAGTTAACACGCTTTGCAATTTTATGTGTTTCGAAAATATTTAACTCTGACGAATCTGCATTATAAATCGTATGATTTTCGACCAAGGTCGTGAGCTTTCTTTGGCTTTTATGCTTTTGCAGCAAATTATTCATTCTTAAATATAAGCATAAAAGATATTATTGTACAACGATTAAAGAGGATTGTTATACCTATCTAAATTCAAATTGATCAATTTCGATAATTACAATTACAAACCTTATAAACGAATCAATATGAGTTACAGTAAACCAACATTTAAAGAAAAGTACGGCAATTTTATCAATGGTAAATTTGTTGACCCCGTTGATGGCGAATATTTTGATAACCCATCACCCATAGACAATAGTTTAATTGCAAAATACCCAAGATCTAAAAAAGAAGATGTGGATAATGCCGTTGCTGCGGCCAATGCAGCAAAAGAGGCTTGGGGAAACACCTCTGCTGCCGAAAGAGCAGCATTATTAAATAAGGTGGCCGATATTATTGAAGCAAATTTGGAAGAGTTTGCACTAATGGAAACTTGCGATAATGGGAAAGCCATAAGAGAAACACTAAATGCAGATATGCCTTTGGCTATTGACCACTGGCGTTATTTTGCAGCCATTATTAGGGCCGAAGAAGGCTCGGCTACTGAGCTTGATGCCAACACCTTATCTATGATTATTAAGGAGCCTCTAGGTGTGATTGGACAAATCATTCCTTGGAATTTTCCATTACTGATGTTGTCTTGGAAATTACCTCCGGCACTGGCAGCAGGCAACTGTGTGGTGTTAAAACCTGCAGAGCAAACACCATCCACAGCCACTTTATTAATGGAAAAAATTGCAGACGTTTTCCCTCCTGGCGTAATTAATGTTATCCATGGGTTTGGGCCCGAAGCAGGAAAACCTTTGGCTTCGCATGCTGGTGTAGATAAAGTTGCTTTTACGGGAGAAACAACTACTGGTCAGCTAATTATGCAATATGCCTCTAAAAACCTAAATCCTGTTACGATGGAATTAGGGGGCAAATCACCCAATATATTCTTTAATAGTGTAATGGATGAAGATGATGCCTTTTTAGACAAAGCCATTGAAGGAGCTGTATTATTTGCTTTTAACCAAGGGGAGGTTTGTACCTGCCCCTCAAGAATATTGGTGCAAGAAGATATTTACGACAAATTTATGGAGCGTGTGGTTGCAAGAACAAAAGCCATTGTACAAGACAACCCCTATGATGTAAATACGATGATGGGAGCACAGGCTTCTAACGATCAACAAGAAAAGATACTTTCGTACATTAAAATTGGTAAAGAAGAAGGAGCTAAAGTATTAGCAGGTGGAGAAGCTTGTACTTTAAGTGGAGCGTTGGCAAATGGCAATTATGTACAGCCCACTATTTTAGAAGGCCATAATAAAATGAGAGTTTTTCAGGAAGAAATTTTTGGACCTGTTGTTTGCGTAACCAAGTTTAAAGACGAAGCAGAGGCTTTGGAAATTGCGAACGACACCCTTTACGGTTTAGGGGCCGGTGTTTGGACTAGAGATGCACACCAATTATACCAAATACCAAGGGCAATTAAAGCAGGTAGAGTTTGGGTAAATTGTTATCACGCATATCCTGCACACGCACCATTTGGAGGCTATAAAAAATCTGGTTTTGGTAGAGAAAATCACTTAATGATGATGAACTATTACCGCCAAAACAAGAATATGCTTATTTCGTATGATAAGAACAAGTTAGGGTTCTTTTAGAAATTATTTTTTAAGCAATAGAGTAGGGGCAGTTAATCTGCCTTTACTTTTTAGTACACATTTAATAAATTTACACTTGTGGATGTACAGCGAGTAGATATAACAGATAAAGCCACCGAGCTTGTAAAAAAATTGCAAGAGCAATATGGGGAGCTAATCTTTCATCAAAGTGGAGGTTGTTGCGATGGCTCTGCTCCTATGATTTTTGAAGCAGGAGATATGTATTTAGATGATAGCGATGTACTCCTTGGTAAAATTGCGGGGGTGAATTTTTACATGAATCAAGATCAATTTGAATATTGGAAACACACCCATCTTACAGTTGATATTACCGAAGGCAGGGGTTCCAGTTTTTCGTTAGAAATCCCTTTGGGTTACAGGTTTATTGTGCACTCCAGATTAATGACCGATGAGGAAAGTGCAGCGTTGAATGTATAGCACTATTTTTTGTGCTTTACGATGGCAAGTTTCGATTGAAAAATGGGGATAGGCGGCTCAACCTAGGTTTTAATCAATAAAAATTGAAAAGCCTCAATTAGGCATTGACAAAGTCAATTTATATCTCTGAAGCAAAAAACAACCGCTTTTTAGGATTTATCCTTTACCGATAAGCCCAGCACAAACTCTGAAACCACTTCTAGATTATCAGGATAGCCCGTAACGGCACTAATTTTAATGTCTTTGGTAACTCTTTCCTTCGTTTTAATGGTTTCTTCCACCATTTTTTGGATGGTTAGCCCTTCATCTGAAACAAAATATACATCACTCTCTGGTCTTTTTAAAAAGCTAGCTTCAAAGCTTTTAAACACAATGGATAGTTTAGCCTTCATTTTATCGGCCATGTAAAACGATTGAAAAGCCCCCGCCAAATCGGCTCCAATGGCTAGTGAGCCAAAATACATAGAGCCCAAATGATTTTTGGTTTTTCTTCGTAGCCGAATTTTTACCACCATCCGTTTATCGTTTAATTCTAACAGTTTTGGTTTAACAAAACCAATTAATGGAATCTTAAATAACCCGAAGAGCCAAAGCATTCGTTGCGCTTTTTTTAAATCTTTCATATCTACTTGAACTTAAGTTATATAATATTTAGCGTGGGTAAAGATAGCAGCATAATTGATAGATTTTGCTCAATTATAAAAAGAAGCTAATGTGTTTTGCTACCGGTTTCAGCCTAGGTTGAAATACCCCAAGGGCGTTAGATGGTTGATTAAAAACAAATAGTAAGATTAACCTTTGTGAATGGCAGCCGCTAGAAAGCCTTTAACGCAAATTTTTTGTACTTTTATTTGCAATATGGCTTATA
>JALSJD010000069.1 GCA_026989535.1 Cyclobacteriaceae bacterium | reverse complement strand
AAGCAGAATTATATTTCATACCAACCTCCTCTTTTAGTGCGATTGGAGGTTATACCAAATCGTTATAAAATCAATTCATTACTATGAGTATAAAAAAAACACGACACACCTATTGGCAAAAAAACATCCAATACCTTATTGTATTATTAACTGTTTGGTTTATTAGTTCCTTTGGTTTTGGCATACTATGGGTTGAGGAGCTAAATACTATTGAAATGGGTGGGTTTAAACTGGGCTTTTGGTTTGCCCAGCAAGGAGCCATTTATTCATTTGTGATAATCATATTTATTTACGTGTATTTAATGAACAAACTAGACAATAAGTACACTACTAATCAACCCAAAAAACAGTAAATAATATGGATATTCAAACTTGGACTTATATAATCGTTGGGCTTTCATTTTCGTTATACATAGGCATTGCACTGTGGAGTAGGGCTGGCAGTACAAAAGAATTTTACGTGGCTGGAGGAGACGTTTCACCACTTGCCAACGGAATGGCCACGGCAGCCGATTGGATGTCAGCCGCTTCGTTTATTTCAATGGCGGGGCTAATCTCTTTTATGGGCTATGATGGGGCTGTTTACTTAATGGGCTGGACGGGAGGCTATGTGCTACTTGCCCTTATGCTGGCACCTTACCTAAGAAAGTTTGGTAAATTTACGGTACCCGATTTTATTGGTGACCGATATTATTCGAACATAGCACGTACGGTTGGTGTTGTTTGCGCCTTAATAGTTTCGTTTACCTATGTAGCTGGGCAAATGCGTGGCGTAGGTGTTGTTTTTGCTCGTTTTTTAGAAGTACCAGTAAATACAGGTGTAATTATAGGAATGATTATCGTGTTTTTTTATGCTGTTTTAGGCGGTATGAAAGGCATTACTTATACTCAGGTAGCTCAGTACTGTGTGTTAATATTTGCTTATATGGTACCTGCTATTTTCATTTCCATTCAGTTAACGGGTCATTGGCTACCTCAAGTAGGCTTTGGCAGTGAGCTGGCCGATGGATCAGGCATCTATTTGCTGGATAAGCTGGATGGTTTGCACAAGGAACTTGGGTTTGCAGCATACACTATGGGCTCTAAATCTACCCTTGATATGTTTGCCATTACATTGGCACTTATGGTAGGCACTGCAGGGTTGCCTCATGTAATTGTTCGCTTTTTTACCGTGCCTCATGTGCGTGATGCCCGCATGTCGGCAGGGTATGCGTTGATATTAATTGCCATACTTTATACTACCGCTCCTGCCATTGCCGCCTTTGCACGAACAAATTTAATTGAAACAGTTTCTAATACCGAGTATTCGGCAGTTCCTGATTGGTTTAAAAACTGGGAATCTACCGGATTAATTTCTTTTGATGACAAAAATGCAGATGGCAAAATTCAATACGTAGCTGATCCTGTTCAAAATGAATTAATAATTGACCGCGATATTATAGTGCTGGCCAACCCGGAAATTGCTCACCTGCCTAATTGGGTAATCGCTTTGGTTGCCGCAGGCGGACTAGCCGCTGCTCTATCAACAGCTGCTGGATTATTATTAGTTATCTCTACCAGTATATCGCACGATTTAATAAAAAAACAAATAAAACCTGATATTTCGGACAAAGCTGAGCTTATGTGGGCAAGGATAGGAGCCGGATTAGCGGTAATTGTTGCCGGTTATTTTGGTATTAATCCGCCCGGTTTTGTGGCTGCTACGGTTGCTTTGGCTTTTGGGCTGGCAGCAGCATCGTTTTTCCCTGCCATTGTTTTGGGCATATTTGATAAACGAATGAACAAGGAAGGCGCTATTGCAGGTATGGTAATTGGCACTTTGTTTATGCTGTTTTATATGATTAAATTTAAGCTACAGGGCTTTGGCGGTGGAAGTGAAGATGAATGGTGGTTTGGCATTTCTCCTGAAGGGTTTGGCACCGTTGCTATGCTTGTTAATTTTGTAATTTCGATTGCAATTTCAAGGTTTACGCCACCACCACCAGCAGAGGTGCAAGCTATGGTAGATACCATTAGAGAGCCGGGGGACTCCCTATAGAAATGCTAAATAGTGTCTGTCCATAAAGTCCGCTATCTTCGTTATACTTGTCAAAAAAAAGCTCGGCTGTGCCTGATTACCCCTGTAATTCCGATAGCTATCGGAACCGCTTTTTTTGACTTCGCAAGCCTTGATAGCGAACTTTTTGAATCAGACACCGAGTTTATAGACAGGCACTAAATAGCGTTTTCTGCAAAAAAATAAAGTTTCATAAGATATGGGTAATCTTGTTTATTTTGGAGCAATTTAATCTAGTTTTTACTGATAATTTTTGAATCGAAACAAAAAGAAACCTCAATAGTTATAAATACCATTATGCATTTAAAAAAACAGCACATTAACAGAAGGTCGTTTGTAGGCAAAAGCGTAAAAGCCGCTACATTATTATCAATAGCTCCAACGTTTGCTTTAGCAGCAACCAAACAACCAGAGAAAAAATTAAAACTTGTGTTGGTAGGTACCGGTATAAGAGGAGTACATTCTTGGGGGATAGATTTGGTAGAACCTTATTCAGATTATGTTGAAATGGTTGGCCTTTGCGATAGTAATAAAAAACGAGTAGAAGTTGCCAAAGAAATGATTGGTACAAATGCTAAAACATACCATTCGAGCAAGTTTGATTTAATGTTAAGAGAACAAAAACCTGATTTTGTTATTGTTACCACTACCGATAATGTGCATGTAGATTATATTGTTAGGGCAATGGAATTAGGATGTAATGTAATTTCTGAAAAACCAATAGCTACTGACGAATTACAATGCCAACGTATTTTAGAGGCAGAAAAAAAGAGCGGGAAAAAAATATACGTGGGTTTTAATGTAAGATATATGAACGAATCCATTGAAATGAAAAAAATTATAGGTGCTGGTGAAATTGGCAAAATTATATCCATTGAATACCAGGAGTACCTTAATACCGATCACGGAGCATCGTACTTTCGAAGATGGCATGGTAAAACTAAGTATTCAGGTTCTCTTTTTGTACACAAGTCTTCGCATCATTTTGATTTAATTAATTGGATATTAGATGCAGACCCTGTTGAAGTTCGAGCGATGGGGGCATTGGCATTTTATGGGGCAAATAAAAAATTCGCAGGTAAAAATTGCCGCAATTGTAACTTTACGAATAGCTGTGAATTTTATTGGGATATTACTAAAAAAAGCATGTTAAAAAAGCTTTATGTTGATTGCGAAACTATTGATAATTATTATAGAGATGGGTGTGTTTGGGACGCAAAAATTGATAGCCCAGATTCGGGTTCTGTACTGGTGCAATACGATAATGGCACACAGCTAAACTACTCCCTTAATGCCTACCTGCCCTATGAAGGACAAAAGATTAGCTTTTCTGGAGACAAAGGCAGACTGGATGTTAGATTGTATTATAATCAGCCGTGGCTTGACCATACCAAAATTGAATTTAGACTAACCAAAAACAGAAAAACTACAAAAAACTGGGAGATATTTCCAGATAGGGGAAATCATAGTGGTGCAGACAATAAAATAAAAGATGATTTTTTTAAACCAGGTCAAAAATTTTTCTTTAAACAAAGAGCCGGAAGCCGCGCAGGAGTTTTGTCAAGCTTAATTGGTATAGCTGCGCTTAAATCTATCAAGACTGGAAATTCTGTAAAGATAAAAGATTTAATCAAGCTGTAATAAGATACGTTATTTTAAACTGATGCGAGCTGCAAAGGCATTAAAGGCACAAGTTACGCTATCGCTAAACTTGCGACAGTTGGGTTGTCCAGTTCACATGTAATTGTATCTAAAGCTATGACAAGGAGGAGCATCTCCTTATGAAGGAAGAATAAAAGATTATACGGATGATCGTCCAGCCTTAATATCAGAACAACTGACCTCAAGGGATTTAAGATGAGACCATTTTAAAGAAAATCACGAGGTTTGAGTCGGGAAAAATGGTTTTGGTTAGGTTCATTTCGTTGCAGAGTTTTTGTAAAATAATG
>JALSJD010000068.1 GCA_026989535.1 Cyclobacteriaceae bacterium | reverse complement strand
AGGTTATACTATGCAAACGCTTGAACAGGTAATTTTAAAACATGCTTATGGGCTAACATCCTTTAGAGATAGGCTTAAAGCCAACCGGCCTACTGGTGTTACCAACCAACAAATTGATGATTACTTTATTTATTACTTTAATCTATAAGCTTAATATAAAATTACTGGTGTCCGAGAAAATCCCAAGTATTCCCTTGTTAATATTAAAGGCGGGTTAATAACCCTTCTTTATTTAGAAATACGCAACTATCACCATCTCACATTCAAAATTCTTTTTTCTGCAAAACCTAACTTGGGGCAATAAAAAACCACTTTTTGCCTTTTCAAATAGGCACTATGTAGATATCTTAATGAAACGGAAACGATATACCCCTAATGAAAATGGTGTTCAAATCTATCGCAGTTTAATTTACGAAGGACTTGGAGGTCTGATTTTACTAACTTTTGCGTTTCCAACGATTATGCGTCCATAGCCAGTTGCTAGGGTGGGCTTTAATATCGCGCTCGATTAATTCGATGTATTTATGGGTAATTTCAAATTTAGCTGTTTCACGAGGCTTTTCGTACATTAGCTCTGCGCTGTATTCATACTTTCCTCTGCCTAGTCGGTCAATTTTCCAATACACCACGGGGTAGTCGAAGCGTCTTGCAATCATCTCTACACTGGTAAATACAGGTGTTTTTCGCCCCATTAAGCTGTGCCAATACGCATTATGGCTCGAAGGGTTTTGATCAGCCAACAGACCAATGGCTGTTAGGTTACCCATATTTTCCCGAATCTTGTTCATAGTGTCTTCCATGGCATAAACACCGCCCCCAAAACGAGTTCTTATTTTAATCATTAACTCATCAAAAAACTGATTGGTTACTGGCTTGTAAATGCCTTTAACATTCGGAAGATCCTCAATCATATAGGCCACGGCCGATAGCTCCCAATTGCCAAAATGACCAATAGCGAGCACTAAACTCTGGTTTTTTTTATAGTATTGTTCCAAAATGCTTACATCGCCTTTGCGCATATGTTTTTTTATCCCCTCTTTTGAAATAGAAATAAGCTTAATGGTTTCTAAAACAATATCGAAGAAATTTCGAAAAAAATCATCTAAAATAACTTTAATTTCTTGCGATGATTTTTCTGGAAAAGATAGTTCTAAATTTTTTTTAACCATAGCTACTCGGTACCTCAGTAACTTATAGCCAATAAGATAAAAAACATCCGAAATTATATGCAATACCCTAAATGGCAGCAACGAAAGCAAGTAAAGAAGAGGGTATAAAAATATGTATTGGAGGGTTTTCAAATATTTTTTTGGCTAAATGTAATCATACTGAGACTCTATTCCAACCAAGAATCTCTTGCATTAGCAGATTGAAATAGCATCATTAGATAAAGTAATTCCAACCAAATTTATCTTCTGCCCTCCCCAAACGAATATCGGTTAATGTTTTAAGCATCTTTTGTGAGAACTCTCTCCCCGATTCATCTAATTTATAATCGATGCCATCGTTGGCAATTATTTCGATGGGGGCGATAGTAGCAGCCGTACCTACGCCAAAGGCTTCTTTAAGCGCACCACTTTGCAATCCTTCTACCATTTCGGTTACACTCAGAGGCCTTTCTTCTACTTTCATCCCCCAATCCTTGGCAAGTGTTAACACGCTATCACGCGTAATGCCATCTAAAATGGTATCTCCGGTAGGAGCCGTAACCAAGGCATCATTTAAAATAAACATAATGTTCATAGTACCCGATTCTTCAATAAGGGTATGATTTTGTCCATCCGTCCAGATAAGTTGGTCGTAGCCCGCATCTTGTGCAAGCTTAGCAGGATACAAAGAAGCTGCATAATTACCAGCCGTTTTAGCATATCCAGTGCCTCCTTTAACCGCTCTGGTATAATGAGTTTCAACCTTAACTCGCACTGGCTTTGAGTAATAGGCTCCTACCGGAGTAGTTATAATCATAAACTTATAATTCTGCGAAGGTCTTACGCCAATAAACTCATCGGTAGCAAATAAAAACGGACGAATGTATAAGGAAGTTCCCTCCACATCTGGCACCCATTTATAATCCAGTTTAAGTAGCTCTATAAGCCCATCCATAAATATTTCTTCTGGTATATGCGGCATAACCATACGCTTGGCCGACACGTTCATTCGGCTGTAATTGGCTTTGGGTCTAAACACTGAAACACGGCCATCTTCGTGCTTATACGCTTTTAGCCCTTCAAAAATAGATTGCCCGTAATGTATAGCAGGGTTGGCAGGGCTTAAACTTAAATTACCGTAAGGCTCAATATGAGGGTCTTGCCACGCTCCATTTTTAAAATCTGCCATAAGCATATGGTCAGAGTACTCTCTGGCAAATTGAATATCATGATAATCCAAATTTTGAACCCGAGGATGTTGTGTTTTATTAATGTTAATTTGGAGTGTATCTTCCATAATATTAATCGCTTAAATGAAGTGTAAAAATAGTGCTTTTTTCGTAACTCATAAATAATTCAGGCTAAACTAACCTGTCTTTTCATTAACGTTTCAATTGCTTTATTGAGTCCACTCCGAAAACATCCAAAACCCCAAAAAGCTCTTTTTGTGAAAATTGCCTATTTTTGGAGTGGGTTTTTGTTTAAGTAATTTAAAATCAGCAACCTACGCCAAAGTACCTAGGCGATGTACGGATATATTAGGAGTAAATAATGCTTTTTTATATCCAACCTTTACCATAGTAAAAACACAAAAAAATAGCTATGAAAAAGATAATCGTATTATTTGCTCTAGCAGCATTAACATTCTCAAGCAATGTTAATGCCCAAACCTCCATCACAAAAGTTCAATCGCTTAACACTTAACTTTATAGGTATAGGCACTTAGGAATCCCTTTTTAATCGTTGATAATAAATGAATTGGAGATTTTTATACCATCCTTTTTATGAGCAAATCAAACATTGACACCATATGAGCACGTCCCTGTAAATTTACCATCTTTTCCCACCTTGTAAAGGTATAATAATATGGGATGCCTAAGTGCCTATACCTATTTAATCGAAAGAATTCCCCGTATGCTTGCATCGGGTGTTGCGAGAAGAGATTTACTTTGTAAGATGTAGGAGAATCATATTTCAAAGAGTCATAACAAGAGTTTGCTATTATACCATTTCGTATGCCCCTCAAAGTATAGGAGGGAGGTTTTCACCAAAGAGGTTGAAAAAACGTTAAAAGAAACATGCGAAGGAATCTCGCATCGATACGAGATAAGGTTTATAGAGATAGGGTCGGATGAAGATCATGTTCATTTTCTAGTACAAAGTGTTCCGATGTATTCCCTTAAAAAGGCAATTCAAATAATAAAAAGTATAACAGCGATTGAAATTTTCAAGCTTCACCCAGAAGTAAAGCAGAAGTTATGGGGAGGCAAGTTTTGGACAAGTGGATATTATGTAAATACAGTTGGTCAATATGCAAATGGAACATCTTTTTCCAATTCCTCAGATAGTTCAATTTTTTTGCTTCTTGGCAACTGTTTAATCAGGTCTAAAATCTGGTTGCAATGTCGTTTAGTTAAGCCAAAACGTCTTTGCGAGGAACGAAGCAATCTCTAATTTGAAGACTACAGGGTTAAGCTGAACAGACTGCCGCACTTCGTTCGCAGTGACGGAAAGCTTAACTAAACGACATTGAATCTGGTTGTACGATATATTGATTTCCGCTTTCATACACTAAAGTTACTTTAAATTATGACTATATGCTACACCAACAATACCTACATATTCCTCCTATACTGCCCGCCAACCTTAAAAAGTACCTCTTTAGTTTCACAAATCCTTGTTTTGTACCTTTGAGTATAATACCTTTAGGTATAAAATGGAAACATCGCCCTTCAAGTATGGAACAACAGTAAGTTCAAAATCTTTTACTATTAACCCGGCTTTAATTAACCGATATTAAGCTGCATATCTAATATCTTTGTGCTTAAAATATTTTTGTATTCGTTGCGGACTGTTTTGTAAAAGAACCATATGTTCTCTAAGATGTTCGGTTAAC
>JALSJD010000067.1 GCA_026989535.1 Cyclobacteriaceae bacterium | reverse complement strand
CCGTGGCATCTTCTACTGTAATTTTATCTTGAGGGTCTGATGATGACATAAGTGTAACTCGAATTGATTAGTTGCAAGGCATAGTAGCGAGGTTCTAAACTAAAGCCAAGAAAGAATAGTGTTGGCAAGGGCGCACTCTAAATCTATTTATCATATAAAAATGCACTTATTTTAGTGTGTTCTATAATCAAAGCGCAATGACAATCACATCAAGGATAATAAATGGCTCGAAGACATATTGTTTATATTCCAGGTAAGAACCCAAAACCGCCTGCAGAAGAACATCAAAAGTATATTTGGCGAGCTTTATTAGAAGGTGTTCGCCGTGCGGAGCCTGAGGTGTTTGAAGATTTAAGTCAGCATAAAGACTCATTTAATTTTATTGGCTGGAATTTCATATACTACCAAGAGCAAGACACAATGGATCGCCACCTACCGTGGATTGATGCACAGCTCAATAAACATGGACCAACAGAGCAAGATATAGAGGAAGCCAAATCATGGCATCGTAAAATTGACCACATCATTTATAGCATTGTGGATCATTTTCCTTTTATTTTAAAACTATTACGTGGGGAGCTGCGTTCAACAGCAGAAGAAACCAATCGTTATTTTGAAAATGAAGGAAAAATTGCCAGCGCTGTGCGAGAACAATTAAAAGAAGTTTTAAGACCTTTACTAGAAGATGAAGACGATAGAGTGCTATTGATTGGTCATAGTTTAGGCACAGTAATCTCCTATGACTCCTTATGGACACTCTCTCAGTTAGAGCAACTCCGTGGAAAGGTCGATACCTTCATTACGATGGGAAGCCCATTGGGGATGAAATATGTCAGGCGCAGATTATTAGGAAGTAATCGAAAAGGTAAGCAAAAATACCCTGATAATATAAAACGCTGGGTAAACGTTGCGGCAGAAGGCGATGTCACTGCGCTAGATCGTAAATTTTCAGAAGACTTTAGTGAAATGCTGGATTTAGGAAATATAGAATCCATAGAAGATCATTGTGACGGTATTTATAACTACTTTCGTGAAAAAGAAGGGCTGAATACACATCGCTCTTACGGGTATTTAGTCAATCCTATCGTAGGCAAAACAATTGCTGAATGGTGGATAGCCAATGGCGATGAAAATACTGAAAAATAACAATCTTGAGCCAAAAAATACCCAAAAACAGCTATTTTAATAGACCACCCCCCCTCTTTTTCGATGATTTGTATGTGGAAATGAGTCTTTTTGGCTACAAATCATCGAAAAAGAGGGGGGGTGGTCATGTAAAAATACGCCAAACAGCCATGAAACCTCTTAAATCTGTCCTATAGTCATACAAGACAGTGAATATTAGATTAATCCAAAGGAGGAAACATGAGTAGCTTGCCACAAATGCCCGATGCAGTAATTATTAGGGTCAGTGTCAATGCCAGTAAGTTAAGGAATAACCCTATGATTATGTTATAATAAATTCACTATGAAATACAATTTTTCAGTCAATCTAAGGAGTCCCAAATGTTAACAATCGACCTCATTTAAGAATACTTATGTGCGCATAAATAATACTATTAATAATGCTTCTTTCAAGAAAAAACACAGTCTATCTAAAACAGCTTTCACACGTAAACGCACACTCGATTTTCCTACGCTTATTCTCTATCTTCTCAACCTCAGAAAGCACTCAAATCAAACAGAATTAGATCAATTCTTTAAGACAATTCTGGATACAAAAGAAGCTTCTCAAGTCATTACTAAATCGGCCTTTTTCCAAGCAAGAAAACAACTTTCATTTACAGCTTTTCAAGCTTTAAATGAGCAACTGGTTGAACAGGTTTATCAAGGTGATTGGAAGCCTAAAAAATGGAATGGGTTTCGTCTGTGCGCGATTGATGGTACTTCAATCAGACTGCCCAATGAACCTGATATTATTGAGCACTTTGGCGTACATAATGGACGAGAAGATCAACAAGCTTGCGCCATGGGAATGGCATCGGTTTTCTATGATGTATTGAACAAAATTGTGATTGATTCTGGGGTACATCCACGGCTGACATCGGAAAGGGAGTGTGCAGAAGATCATTTGCAGTTTTCTAATGACAGTGATCTTGTATTATTCGACCGAGGCTATGTTGCTTTTTGGCTATATGCTTACCTTTTAAAGCATAACATTAGTTTTTGTATGCGCGCTAAAACGAACCAAAGCTTACTTATAAAAGACTTCGTGAAGTCAGGGAAAAAGGAAGCTATTGTAACCTTTGAACCCAACAAACCTTCGATTAAAACCTGTAAAGAAAAAGGACTATCAAGTAAGCCTAATTACACTAAGATTAGTCCGTGTTGATTTACCGAATGAAGTGGAAGTTTTGATTTAATCTGACTCTTAAAGAACAGATAAACCATAGCTTCTGTTAAACATTTTTGGATAATATCTGGCACCGTGGTTTTTGTGGTGCAGCAAAGCTGCTAGGGCAATTGAGATGGAACATCATTTCAAAATAGCCTAAATCCAGATGGGTGACTGATGCGGATAGTTTTCTATCACGCACGAAGAAATAGAAAAGAGCGGGCGCGGAATTTGTTAGTAGAATGGCATTTTTGAAAAGAAGGTTTGGCAAGAAAAAAACCAAAAGAAAAAGCACAAAAAAGTGCTAGGATTTAGTATTGCCTATTGACACCGGCTGGCTAATGGGTGACCCCAATTATTCTCAATTATTCGACCCCAAAATATTTAGACTATAATAAAAAGATTAGGTCTTCTATATACATATGATGGAACAACTTTTATTTCTTTCTTTCCATATATCTACCAACAAAAAATAAACCATTACCTTGTGAATATGAAGGTAGCCATTCACTTCTTATTGATGAAGGAGGACCTCCATCAGTAGCACCACCTCTCGAAGTAAAATTAAAAAGCACTGCTCCTTCCAAGCTACTTGTTTTCACAGAGGGGTATACTGTAAATTTATTTTCATATTCCCTTTTCCAATATTTCTTTGTGTCTGGAATTTTTATTCCCCCCATTGTAAAAAAACATGAAAGAACTTTAATATTAGAAGGAATACTATAATTTGTACCTGAAATAATCTTTCTTAAATTAATAGCTTTATTTATCATTTTATAATTAGCTAAAACTGGACGAGCATCTGTGAAGTTTAATTCATCCTCAAAATATAAACTGAAATCAATACTCTCATTGTTTGGCGAGATGCAATCCGAAGCTTTAATGTTTATAAAATTATTTTTGACTACATAATTTAACTTCTTAGTTTTTGCAACTCTGATAGTAAATTCATGATGCTTAATGCTTTCACCATTAACCTCATTAATCAATATATTATAGCTATTTCCTTCTGCAGACTCAGGAGGTACCCATGCAAGAAAAATGTCTTCATATATAAACATTCCTTCTGGAGAGCGAGCTAAAGAGAAATTAGTAAGACTTTTATTGATTTCTGGGTGATCAAAATCAAGCAGAAGTTCAAATTGAAAAATATTTGCAGTAAAGTCTCGCAGTATAGGAGAAAGCATTAAACTATCAGTATTTTTGTACTGCTTGGCTTCTTTTACTTTCTCCCCATACACAACTATATTCATGCAAAATAATAGTACCGATAAGTATATTCTAGTCTTCATCTGCAACCTTTAGTGATCTTTTGAACAAGAAGTTTTATTTATGGTGCAGGCTTTAATGTGTAATAAGTTTCATAAATATTTTGACCTTTATTAGTATGAACTATTGGTTCGAGTTTATCTGGAAATTTATTATTAACTAAATTAGTTAAACATGTATTTATGTAATTATAGTCTTTAAGTGCTTCATTAAATATACTCGCTCTTTTGTCCTCACAAGTTTCTCCCTGCTCTAAATTATATGGTTTGCTTTTTCCTTCATACAGGCAAGCATCAACTTCATTTAATGTAAGATGTTTAAGTGATACATAATTACGATTTTTAACACCAAATGTTCCCTTATTTCCAGCGCATTCCACAAAAGGTTCTAATTCTGTCCAAAGAATATGCCTACTAGTTAATTCTAACCTTATTTTAAGATTTTCAGCAGTATTAGTGAGTGTGAATCAGGCTTTAGGTTAGGCGACTGCTTGAAATGTGATACGAGTGAGTTTATTTGTATCAACCTTTTCTCTGGCTTTCCATAAGTCATAATTTTCTTGT